>JAJTBH010000127.1 GCA_021287005.1 Anaerolineae bacterium | reverse complement strand
CGATTTCAACGGTGGGTTTTCCGGACAAAACCAACTGGGGCGGGTAAGTCGGCATCACCACCTGGGTAGCAACCGCACGCGTGGCAGCGACCGTTGATTTTGCACCCATCGGCGTGGGTGATTTATACAAAGCCAGGGTAGGTTCCGAAACAGCCATTTCACCTGTCGGGGCTAACATTTCCCCTTCCTGTGTTTCAGTGGTGAGTTCACCGGTTGCAGCTTCCTCACCCCCTTCGGCGGGCGTGGTTAACATTTCCTCGGCCGGCAGGGTGGGGGTGGCAGTTTTCAGAATTAACGGAATGGGGGTACGTGTGGCAACTTCTACCTCAAGCGCCATTAAAGTGGGCGTGGGGAACTCAAATTTTGGTTCTTCGGACGAGGCTGTTGCAGGGGTCGGCGAAGCTGAAGCATAACGTGTGCAGCCCGTCATCAGCAGAATAACTAACAATAAACAGGAATATAACAATTTGCGTTTCATCAGGATAGACCTCATCTTCTTTTCTTCCTAAACAGAATTCACATATTCAATCATGTTGCAATTATTGTGCCTGTTCGGCTGGTTTCAGCCTCAGTTATTATTCAAATACTATTTATCACGCTGGAACCCCATTTTAAACAAGCCCCCTTTTTTAATGGTCGAGAGCCGGGGTGCTAATAACGCCCGGCTCTCATTAATTTTATGGTAAAAGGAAGTTTTCCCTTCACTTTTTTTATTTTATCAGGGTTCACTCCAATATGCTTGACGGTCTTTCTACGCCTTCCCTACGGCTCGGCATCGTCAAATGATCCGAAAATATTACGGAACCGGTGTTTTGGTTGCCGCCGGCATGGCGGTTTGAGTGGCAGATTCGTTCTTAAAGATCGCCGTCGCGGTATGATCGGGCTGTTTTTTGTTTTTGTCGAACGAATAAAACATTACCAGAGTCGCTCCGGGTTCCAGGCCGGACATACCATACCGGCGTTCCAGATCGTTAATCTGGGTGCCGTCCAGGTTACCCACCAACATCACAATCAGGCCAATGTCGCCGTTTTTCCACTCACTGCTCACGCGCCCACCTTCACCCGCGGCCCAATCGGTCACCAGGCGCCATTTATCTTTGGGTAAAGATTTATCGAGGCGTTTCTGTGCATCGGCCAGTTCGTCTTTTGACCAGACAAAATCTGCCGAATGATTATACAAAGTGTAATCATGGGCGACTGCGCCACTGTTTACATAAACTTCCTTGTCTTCATCCAGCATTTTAATTTCGGTGGAACCTTCATAAATAGGTGCTTTTAAGCTGCACCCTGCCAGAACGGTCAATAAAATTATGGAAAGCATCAAAATCAAGTATTTTTTCATAGACACCCTGCCTTCTTTTTCGAAGAAATATTCAATTTCCATAGTTACAATATTCGTGCCAACTATACACGTCTTTTCCGCAGGGCACAATTTACTCAACACACCAAAGTCTATATTTCTGACAGGCGGGGGGTGTGAGATTAACCATTTGGATTAAGATCATTATAAAATTCACTTTCTTAACCTCTCATCAACGGGTAAAATAAGTTAAAGGCAAATTGCCTAAACTTAATATACCCGGAGGCTCAGCCAGTGGGAGCGGAATATATTTTAGCGATCGATAATGGAACACAATCTGTCCGTACGCTTGTTTTTGACTCACAAGGCACTCTAATTGCCAAACAACGTGTTATCAATCCACCGGTTCTTTCACCGGCGCCCGGCATTGCAGAACAGGACCCACTGGTTTACTGGAATAATGTTTGTACGGCCTGTCAGAAACTGTGGCATGAATCCTCGATCGACCCGCATGATATTCGCGTTGTCACACTTACCACCCAACGCTCCACAGTAATTAACGTGGACAAACAGGGCAACCCTTTGCGGAATGCCATCGTCTGGCTGGATCAGCGCCATACGCCGGGTTTGCCTCCGATTAAAGGCTGGTGGGGGCTGGCATTTAAGGCTGCCGGCGCCAGTGAAACTGCTGCTTATTTACAGTCCGAAGCTGAATGTAACTGGATCAGGATAAACCAGCCTGACATTTGGAAGGCCACTTATAAATACCTTTATCTCTCCGGCTTCTTAACCTTTAAACTGGTCGGGAGATTTGTCGACTCCGTGGGTTGCCAGGTCGGGTTTATGCCATTTGATTATCGTGGTTTAAAATGGGCCAACCGTTTTGATTGGAAATGGCAGGCCGTGCCAATGGATGTTCACATTCTCCCCGACCTTATAAAACCCGCGGGCTTGTTGGGACAGATAAGCCGTGAAGCTTCTGAAGCAACCGGCATCCCGGCCGGCACACCCTTGATTGCAGCCGCGGCGGATAAAGCCTGTGAAGTTATCGGCGCAGGTTGTCTTGAGCCGCATATCGGCTGTATCAGCTATGGCACTGCCGCCACCATCAACACCACCCATAAACGATATGTTGAAGTTATTCCTTTAATCCCGCCCTATCCTTCACCCGTGCCGGGGTATTATACGCTTGAAGTTCAAATCTACCGCGGTTTTTGGATGGTAAGCTGGTTTAAACAGGAATTCGGACTGTTGGAACAACGTATGTCCGAAGAAACCGGGGTTGCCCCGGAAGAACTGTTTAACTCACTCATTGATACCGTGCCGCCGGGTTCGGATGGATTAATATTACAACCTTACTGGTCGCCCGGTTTGCGTTCACCCGGCCCCGAAGCCAGAGGCGCCATCATCGGTTTCAGCGATCACCATACGCGTGCCCACATTTACCGGGCGATTTTAGAAGGCCTGGCTTATGCGCTGCGCGAGGGTGCAGACCGCACGTCTCAACGCTCCGGTGTAAAAATAACACAACTGCGCGTTGCAGGCGGTGGCAGCCAGAGTGACCAGGCCATGCAGTTAACCGCCGATGTTTTTGGTTTACCGGTGGCCAGACCGCATGTTTACGAAGCATCCGGCCTGGGAGCCGCCATTGATGCGGCCGTGGGCGTTGGCATTCATCCCGACTTTCCGCATGCCGTTCAGGCCATGACCCACCTTGGAGATCAATTTGAACCCGATGCCAGGGCTCATCAGATTTATGATGATATCTACCATGATATTTACCTGCAAATGTATCCGCGCCTTTCGCCTCTCTATCGTCGCTTAAAACAGATTACACATTAACCGGTTAAAATCAATAACTAACATTTACTAAAAAATGGCAAAAACCACCTTTTCTAATGGTAAAATAGATGTACAAAATAAGAGGTGCATAATTCATTTATTTGAGGTGTAAAATGAGCAATTTTCCTCCGGGGTCACGTGAGACCTATTTGTCCCAAATCGCCGCAAAAATTTACGCTAATGCTGATGAATCCTTTCACAAATATCAGACGAAAAACCCCCAGAAAACCCTGGCGAATTATGTTTATAGTCTGGTTGTGGATAGCCCGGAATATGCCAATCACGAAATTACGGAACGGGAACTTGATATTGTGATTGATCGAATTATGCGGATGATTAAGGGGCGTACCTTCTAAATTAGCTCTGTAAATCTTCGTTATTTAAAAAATTGCGGAATTGAAACAGGAATAATCCTGCAATAAAAGTAATTGTAAGATAACCCGTCAGGATAAGCGTATACGCCAAAACAGACGGGTTATTTTCATTTGTTAATAAATATACCAGGCCCATCGGGTTAACCCGGTGAACAGCTTCCGGCAATAATCCGGTAAAAACCATCCCTCTTAAGAGCCAGCAAAGCAGCAGCACGCCAACGCCTGTTAACGCCGTTTGGTCTGTTTCACCCAGCCATGCGCCGATTGCCAAAATTAAAAGCGTGATCCAAAAGACCAACAGTGCCTGATAAAAAATGATGGCGGCGAGTTGTAAAAAACTAATGGGGATATTATTTAACTGCACCGTAAGAGCCAGACTGCCCCAGAGGATTAGCGCCATTAATAAAATTTGTCCAAAAATCGTAATGACTTTGGCTGTAAACAATGACCAGCGGGACACAGGGTGAACCAGAAATAACTCTATTTTTTGATTTTGATTCTGTCCGGTCATTTCGCGTAATGTCAAACGAACGCAAAGGATGATCCATACCAGGGGAAGGATAAAATTTAAAGCCGAAATAAGCAGGAAATTTAAAGCCAATTCCGTATGCATTGGCTGGCCATTAAAAAATGTCAGCCAGTATGGTAGGCCTTGCAAATAATGTAAATAATCGGGGGAAGATAAAAGATAACCGTAAAGGGAAAAAACATAGAGGTTCATTAACAAACAAAAACTTGCCCAGGCCAACAAGGTGAATATAAAACCCCGCCATGATTGAACCCAGATGTGTTTAATCATGTTTGATCTCCCCGGTATATAAAACGTCGATTAATTCATCCAGATCCACATCACTACTTTTATAATCAAGTACCGAATAGGACTGAATGGATTTTAATAAAGCCCCTGCCTGACCAACAGTCAGGCAGCGCAGGGTTGTATCTTCCCAGCTGATCTGGCGGACACCTTCGGTTTTCATTATTGTTTCCAACGGCGGGCGATTTGCAAATTTAATTTCCACACGCCTGACAATCTGTGATGACAAAAAATCCGCTGCGGATGTATTAATTAACCTGCCGTGTTGAAAGATAGCCGCACGCCGGCAAAGTTTTCCGGCTAAAACCGGGTCAGATGTGGCCACCAGCAGTGTCTGGTCGGGTGTTATCTGCTCAAAAAGCGATAAACATTCATCTTTAAAATCCTGCTCAACGTCTTTTAACGGCTCATTAACCAGAACAAGTTTTGGATGGAACATTAATAACGACAACAGCGTGATGATTTTTTGTTGCCCCACGCCAAAATTTTTCAGTTTTTCACGCGGTTCAATCTTAAATCGTTCAACCTGGGTTTGAATAAAATTCCAATCTGGTTCGATTCCAGGCCTGAGAGAAACGTTAAAGTTAATGAGCTCATTTACCGACAAAGCACCATCAAAGACCGGATCTGCCGGCAGATAAACGCACAAACGCCGCACTTCCCGGCTTTGTTTCCAACAATCCAAACCATCCCAGCTTATTTTGCCCCTGGCAGGGCGAATTAAGCCTGTAATTGTTTTTAACAATACATTTTTCCCCGAACCGGCCGCTCCAACGATTGCCACTTTTTCTCCCGGAAGAATGGATAGGTTTACCTGATCCAGGACCGTCTTTTTTTGGAAAAAAAGGGATAGATTATCAAACTTAAGGCCGGTTTCGGAAGAATCTAATTTCATAATAAATGTATTTTAGCATTAATACCCACACCGACCTAAATTTTTTGGGCAATCCCTCTTAACGGGATTAATATGGAACCCTAAAAATAAAATCCCCCTTGTTTGCACCGCGCCCTTTATAATAAGACATAATTAAATTTTGTTGTGGAATCAATTTATGAAAACGGTTATAGGTATGCGCATATTTAAAACGGCTCTGGCTGTCGGTTTTTGTGTTTTTTTATCACAAATATTTCGTCTTGAATATCCCTTTTACGCAGCCATTGCAGCCATTATTTCCCTGGAGAGTTCTTTGACCACATCTTTTAAGGCCGGTCGCAATCGTTTGTTCGGCACGCTGGTCGGAGCCCTGGTAGGTCTGCTCTTCGCGAGCATTGCTCCCAACAATGCCATTTTATGCGGTCTGGGAATCATTGTGATCATAAGTATACTTAATCGGTTTAACTGGAATTCCGCCATATCCATCGCCGGTATCGTTTTTATTGCCATAATGGTTAACCTGAATGGTCACAATCCCTTCTTATATGGAATGAATCGAATGATTGATACGGCTATTGGAATTATTGTTGCTCTGATGGTTAATTTTTTGATCTTCCCGCGGCGTTTTGATATTGAATTTAAGAATCAAATTGAGCAGATAAAAAAGCAGCTTTTAAACAAGATACAAGAAGTGTTAATCAAACATCACCCTGTGGAGACATTGGATCTGGAAGAAAAAATAAACAAATTATCTCAGACAGTCCAATTACACGCATCCGATTTAAATCTTCACAAAAATCAGCAAATCCGGATTGAGCAGCTTAAAAGAGAAATAGTCGACCTCAAAAATATTATCATCCACCTTGTCTTTTTATCAGAATTCAGTTCTAACCTGCCCCTTTCGCCGCAAAATTCAAGACAATTGGGTTTGCTTTTTCCCGATGAAACGCTGATTTCCCCGCCGGATGAACAAAATTATGATCCCGTTTACAATCACCATGTAACGCGAATTTTGGAAAAAACTCGCGCCATGATTCAACCTGAATAATTTTTCCATACACAACGTGTTTTTTAAAAAACGCAGGCGATTTTTAATGGAAAAATCCATTTTTCCCATTTAACCACTTGACTCTCATTTTAAAAATCACTATAATCTATGTAAACGTTTCCAAATAATTAATGGTAAAAGTCGGTTATTAAAGGTTTTCGGGGTAAAACATAGGTCTATTCCGACTTTTTTGTTGGGTTGTCGGGGATAAACTGTTTATTTTTTGTTTGATTTATAATTTTTTTTAACAAGAAATGTAAACGTTTCCAAATTATGAAACCAAAACGCGCTTCCTCCAGAATTACAATTGTAGATGTGGCCAAAAAAGCCGGTACTTCGCTTGGAACTGTATCGCGGGTGATTAATAATGATGTGCATGTCGCCGATGATACGCGTCAGCGCGTTTTATTGGTGATGAACGAATTGGGTTATGTGGCCAATCGCCAGGCGCGCAGTTTAAAGGGCAGCAAAACCAATGTTGTGGGTGTGCTGGTTCCTGATCTCGGCACCGGGTATATTGGTGAGATCATGCGGGGAATTGATGCGGAACTGGCCTTAAATCAAATGGATTTAATGCTCTTCACCACGCACCGCGCTGCCAGCAAAGAAGCCAGTTATGTAGCCAATCTTGTGGAAGGTGTGGTGGATGGTTTGCTGCTGGTTTTGCCGCGCAACCCGGCCGATTACACCAGTTCGCTGGCAGAACGAAATTTCCCCTTTGTATTAATCGATCATCAGGGCGGCGGTAAAACCGAACATGCCGTGGGCGCCACCAACTGGCAGGGCGCCTATAAGGCCACTGAATATTTAATTAATCTCGGTCACCGGCGGATCGGCTTCATTACCGGCTCAATGGACTTAAGTTGCGCAGTGGATCGCCTGGAAGGTTATCGTTCAGCTTTACGCACCCATCATTTACCCGAATCACCTGAATTAATTTACGATGGAGCTTTTTTTCAACCGGATGGTTATAACGGCGCCTCAACCCTATTGGATTTACCGAACCCCCCAACTGCCATTTTTGCATCCAACGATGTGATGGCGATGGGGGCTATGGATGCCATTCGCAACCGGGGGCTACACATTCCCAGCGACGTGTCCATTATCGGCTTCGATAATATTCCCCAATCGGCGCTGGTTTACCCGCCCATGACGACTGTCATGCAGCCCCTGGAACAAATGGGGCGGGTGGCGACCCAGATGTTATGCACCATTCTCAAGGATCCGGACAAAACTGTTGGCAGAATTGAACTGCCTACAGAATTGATCGTACGACAATCAACTTCACCCAATAAGAACAGGGTTGGCTAAACCGGTCAAGTCACACCAACCCTGTCGCTCGGTGCGGCAGTCCCTCACCAGAAAGGAGAACCGACACATTCGAATTATACACTAATATTTTTCCTCAGTTGTTGCAAACGGTTAAAAAATTTAATACGTTCATTTCTCGGAAAGGAGAAGAAAATGTCTCGCAAGTTCTTTACCCTGTTAAGTCTTGTATTGATTTTCTCTTTCGTTTTAGCTGCATGCGCACCCGCTGCCACACCCGCGCCCGCACCGGCCCCCACTCAGGCTCCCGCCGCCCAACCCGCTGCTCCGGCTACCGAAGCACCGGAACCCACCAAAGCTGCGCCTGCTGAAAAAGTAAAAATTACCTGGTGGCATATTCAGACCGCCGACAATGAAAAAGTCCTCTGGCAGGGTCTGGCCGATGAATATATGAAAGCCCACCCGAATGTAACCATTGAAATCTCCGTTTATGAAAACGAAGCTTTTAAGACCAAGTTAACCACCGTTATGCAATCCGGCACCCCCCCGGATGTCTTCCAGAGCTGGGGCGGCGGTTCCATGAACGAATATGTTAAAGCCGGTTTACTCAAAGATATCACGGCTGACCTGGATAAAGATGGCTGGCGTGATACCTTCTCACCGGGCGCCCTGGCCGTTTATGGTTTTGAAGGCAAAAACTACGGCGTTCCGCGTGATATGGGTATGGTTGGTTTCTGGTACAACAAAGATTTGTTTGCCAAAGCCGGCATTGAAAACCCGCCCGCTACCTGGAGCGAACTGCTTGAAGACGTCAAGAAACTTAAAGCCGCCGGCATTACCCCCATCGCCCTTGGCGCCGGTGACAAATGGCCTGCCGCTTTCTATTGGGAATATCTGGCCGTTCGAATTGGTGGAAAAGCTGCTTTTGACGCCGCTACCAACCGCTCAGGCTCGTTTACAGATCCCGCTTTTGTCGAAGCCGGTAATAAAATTAAAGAATTGGTTGATGCCAAACCCTTCCAGGATGGTTATTTAGGCGCCACCTGGGGCGACGAAGCCACTTTAATCGGCAACGGTAAAGCCGCTATGGACTTGATGGGACAATGGGGCCCCGGCGCGTTCAAAGATAACAGCACCAGCAAAGCCGGTATTGGCGATGCTCAGGGTTGGTTCCCCTTCCCGGCTGTTGAAGGTGGTGCCGGTGATGCTGCCGACGCACTCGGTGGCGGTAATGGTTGGACCATTGGCAAAAACGCCCCGGCTGAAGCCGTTGATTTCCTCAAATTCATCAGCAGCGCCGATTCTCAACGCGCTCAGGCCAAGATTGGTTTGTCCGTGCCCGTGGTGAAAGGCGCCGAAGATGCTCTGACCGATCCCATGTTGATCCTGGTTCAGAAGGGTGCCGCTTCTGCACAGTACTTCCAACTGTACTATGATCAATATCTGCCGCCCGCTATGGGTTCAGTAGTGAATGATAACGTCCAGGCCATTTTCGCCGGCACGTTATCTCCCGAACAGGCTGCCCAGGCGATTGAAGATTCAGCCGCCCAGGAAATTAAGTAATCAAATTCGGTAAGTTACCAGGGATTGAGATCTGGGTCTCAATCCCTGGCCTTTCCCCCGGACATCATCTTTCTTCACATTACAGACTTTATAAAAGATTAATATTCGATTCATCACGATAAAAGGAGGCGTCTCTTGCAGAAAGCTCCCGCCACCCCCGTTACCCCAAAAACTAAATTAAAAACGCATTCAGCCATGACCTCGCAAAATAACTGGGCTATTGTTTTATTCCTTTTGCCGGCTCTGATTGTGTTTTCGATCTTTGTCATTTATCCCATTTTTCAATCCATTTATTACAGCCTTTTTAACTGGAAAGGATTTGGACCGGCGGTTGATTTTATTGGATTGGATAATTTCAGAAACATCTTAAAAGATAAAGTTTTTTTGCTGGCGCTGCGTAACGGGCTGTTAATTGTTGTGCTCTCTCTGGTAATCCAATTGCCGCTATCACTCCTGCTGGCAGTAATGGTTGGGCGCGATCTTCCCGGACGCGTTTTCTTCCGCACCATCTTTTTTATGCCATATATTCTTTCCGAAGTCATATCAGGCATCATGTGGTTGTTCCTGTTTAATCCGGATCCGGAACGCGGTTTTATTAACGCAATTCTGGTTTTATTCCCCGGTGGACAGGCTTTACCCTGGCTGGGTAACACGGATACCGTTCTTTTGGCCATATTTGTAGCCCTTACCTGGAAATTTTTTGGTTTCCATATGCTTTTGTACCTGACCGGTCTGCAAGGAATTCCGATTGAAATTGAAGAAGCCGCAACTATGGACGGTGCAAACGCTTTTCAAAAATTTTTTTCAATAACCTTACCGCTCTTAACCAGCACGATCCGCACATCCGTTTATCTTTCCGTTCTGGGCTCGCTGCAACAATTCATCCTGGTATGGATTATGACCAAGGGTGGGCCGGTTAACGCCAGTGAAACCCTGGCGACCTATATGTATCGGTTCGGTTTCGTTCGTTTTCAACTGGGATACGGTTCGGCAGTTGCCATTTATA
>JAJTBH010000126.1 GCA_021287005.1 Anaerolineae bacterium | reverse complement strand
TAACAGCCTGAAAAGCTTCCATCTTCATTGGGGTTTTCGCTCAACAGTGCAATCATCCAATATTTATCACGGCTATTATTAAAACCAAAAATCGCGCCGCCATTTAGACCCTCTTTTAATTCTGCGGCAGGTTCAAGAATTTTCCCGCCAAATCTTTCTCCGGAGGAAGGTTCACTCTCTTCTGCGCTGAGCACCAACAAAGGATGTTTCCCGCTGCCAACCCGTTTGTTAAGAATGCCTGCCAGGAAAAAATCCTTTTTTTCAAAATCAATATGGTCAATGCCGTCCCAGATGCTTTCATTAACCGGCTGGATGCCGTGTTGATCCAATAAAACCCGCTGTCCGTAAGGAATCAAAATCATTCCAAAATTAATATTGGCCTGTGGATTATAAATTTGAAAAAAAGTCAGTTCCTTGTAAGCCAATGGCACAGCCTGGGCCGATTTGGCGCCGAGGTTAAGCTGGTGATCAAAAAAACAATCCGAGATAACAGCAGAATTTTCTTTTAAAGCTTGTAAAGCGGCAATTGCCCTTCCGGAAGTTAAAAAATACCATGTGCCGCGAATGGCGACCACCCAACCGGCAAAATAACTTGTTTGGGCGTTGGCTGCCGTTTCACCCGGTTGGTAATGTTTAAATTGAAACCCGGCCGAATGGCGTTCCAGTAGTTTGACGATGGCTTCGTTCATGTTTGATTATCTCCGATAAATCACTCTGGGTTAATTATAAGCCCATCAAGCTTCTTTTCGAAAAATAAAAACACAACCACCGGACGGCGGAGGTTGTGTTAATTTAAGTAGGTATGTTAATTGTAAAAATAGACGTTAATTGTCGAAGGTTATTTTCGCTCAAACAGGTATAAAATCCGTTCCGTTCCGGAAACCGGGATTTCCTGCTTTTTTTCAAAATAATTCGAAAAGGCTTTGACAAATCCTTCGGGGGTGTAATCGGGGAAGATATCCAGGCGAGAAGCTAATAACTTTTGCACCTGACTGTCGGATTTTGGCACAAATTCGATTATCAGCTTTTTTCCAAGCGAGGATAAATAACGGGCCACATCGACCAGAGGCACATTGTTGGAAATTGCCAGATGGTGAATCAGCGCCAAAGCCAGAACCAGGTCAGCCGGCCCGCGTTGGGTGATTGAATCGCGTTCATTATTATCCCAACCGATTGCTGGGCTGGGGTTGGTCAAATCGAGTACCAGGGGCAGCAAGCGGGTTTCGTTTTCGCGTTTACACTCACGATAGTTCATTTCAACGGCGGCCGGGTCGATATCGGCAGAAAGCACAAAACAACCGGGAACATCCAGCGCCAGCCGGCTGAATAGACCGGTGTTTGCGCCCAGATCCCAGACGCTTTGTGGGGCCAGCGGATTAATTAAATCACGCACCAGCCCTTTTTTGGTTTCAAAAGCGTTGTCGCTGTAATTGGTGATGTCGTAATAATTGGCCCATTCCGTTCCGGCGGGGGACCAGGTCAGGTTTCTGATCGTGCTTTCAAGATTCTCAATCAGGCCCTGCATGGCCAGGCGGCTCATGCTGCCCTGTTGTTGGTTAACCTGCACCTGTTTGTCGGAATATCGCTGCTGTGCGTTGGCATGCAGATAAATATGCGAGAGCAAACCAAAGTTTAACCGGCATGACCAGGGTAATACACGCACGGCGAGCTCGAGGGGAATGCCGTCGATGTAAACCCGCAGCAACTGGCTCAAACGAATATCCGTCCGGCTCATTAAAACCAGTGGGGCCAAAAAATGCTGACAGAACTGGCGATAGGCTACCCAGGGAGAGCCTTCGATATATTTTTCAAAACTGAGCGTGTCGATTAAGACCGGGCGAGCGCCTGAAAACTGAATGTTATAAGCACTGGCGTCCTTGAGGCTCATTCCGGCATTAAGCGCCTCTTTTTGGATTTCAAGGGTAAGCAGCGCTGCATCTTTTAATTGCGAAAACGACCACTCGTATGGATAAGAGATGAAGTTGATTTTTTCGGGTTGTATGACCTTGTAACATAATTCGGGGATTTCTCCGTTACTTTCAACTTCAACATGAGAAACGAGCATCTGGCGTCTAACCAGCTTTTTGTATAATCCCGAGCTGTGAAACAGATCGTAATTTTCACGGTAAATTAAATTTACCTGACGATATAACTGCCCATCTTTTTTGAAAATAAACCCACTCGGGTCGCGGAAGGATGCACCGAGGCGGTTATTATTTTTGTCCATTCTCATCTTCCGCCGGGGTTTCATCTACGGGTTTTTGATCCGTTTCTTTAACAAACAGCTTTTTAATTTTTTTCCAATAAATGCGAACGGCCACTCCGGCGCCCAAAATGCCGGCCAACAGCATTTGAATGATGAAACTCCCCGAACCGGGGTCCAGGTAAAGTAATTGTTTGCCAACGAAAAATGAATGGATCATTTAGAAACTCCAAATTTAGATTTGAAATAAAATTATACTCCAAAAAAATAGTAAACCTAATTAATCAATTGTTGATATTTAAAGGCGGCGCGCGCCATTAATTCTTTTAAAGCCTCTTCATTTTCATCCTGTAAGACTTTTTCAAATGCCGATAATTCGTTTTTAAAGGCAGCCATCGCATTTAAAACATTATCACGATTACTGCTCATAATATCCAGCATCATTTCATTGGAACTGCCGGCCAGGCGGGCCGTGCTTTTAAAACCGGTACTGATCAATAACTTACTTTCCAGGGGTGTGGAAAGACATAAAGCGGCAGATAATAAATAGGGAAAATGACTGATATCGGCGGTAATCTGATCGTGGCGGGGTGCATCCAAAATACATTCCCTGGATTGAATGACAGATGCCAGGTTTCTGGCAAAAACCAGGGCCGCAGACGAAGTGCGTTTTAAAGGTGTGATTATAAAACGAGCTTTTTCGAATAAATGTGAATCGGCATATAAAATGGAAGATTTTTCAGAACCGCACATCGGATGGCATCCGATCGGGTCAAAACGGGCCGGTAAATCGGCCATCGTCTCGGTAATGCGGCGTTTTGTGGAGCCCAGGTCCATTACGATGGCTGCTTGAGAGGTTAACGTTTCCAATTGTTTTAGGATTTTTATACTCTGGCGTACCGGTGCGGCCAGGATGATAACATTGGCTAAATGAAGGATTTCCTGCGGATTTTGAGACAGATTATCAAAAAAATTAAGTTTGGCGGCATTTTGAATGGCCAGTTCCGAGCGGTCCACGCCGCCCAACCAGCCGGCTTTCCCTTTGAGGGCCAGGGCTAATGAACCTCCCATTAGCCCCAGCCCGATGATTACAATGCGTTTATTGCTAAAAAAACCAGGCTCGTCCATAGAACTTATTCCCTGTTAATGGCGTGGGCAATGGTGCGCACCTGTCTGACCATTTCGGCGAAGGTTTCCGGTTTGAGTGACTGTTTGCCATCTGAAAGCGCCAGTTCAGGGTGCATGTGCACTTCAACGATCAAGCCGTCGGCTCCGGCGGCAATGGCGGCGCGGCACACGGCAGTGACATATTCCCAATGGCCGGTGCTGTGACTGGGGTCAAGCACTACCGGCAGGTGGGTCAGGGCTTTTAAGACCGGAATGGCATTAATATCGGTCGTATTGCGGGTAGCCGTCTCAAAGGTGCGGATTCCGCGTTCGCATAAGATGACACGCTGATTGCCGTGCGAAAGAATATATTCAGCGGACATTAACAATTCATCCAGAGTGGAAGACATGCCGCGTTTAAGTAATACGGGATGTTGGCTCTCACCGGCGGCATGCAGCAAGGGGTAGTTTTGCATGTTGCGGGTACCGATTTGCAAAACATCGGCGTAACGGGCCACCAGTTCCACCTGGTCGGGGGCGATCACTTCGGTGACGATGGGCATGTGATACAGATCACGCGCCTCGGCCAGAATCTCAAGCCCTTTTTCACCCATACCCTGGAAGGTGTAAGGTGAAGAACGCGGTTTAAAAGCGCCGCCGCGTAAAACCTGGCCGCCGGCTTCTTTAACGGCCTGGGCGGTTTCAAGCAACTGCTGGCGGCTTTCCACTGAACAAGGGCCGGCCATGATGACAATTTGTTCGCCGCCAATATTAAATCCATTTAATGGGAAAACGGTATTTTCGGGCTGAACTTCACGCGAAGCCAGTTTGTATGGGCGCGAGATGGGCATGATGCGGTCAACTCCTGGTAGGATGGCAAATTGATCCTGTAATTCGATGGGGTTATTGCCAACCACGGCAATCACCGAACGTTCTTCTCCGGTGATGGGATGGGGGGTAAAACCCAGGTCAATGACGCGCTGGTTAACAAATGCCACCTGTTCCGGTGTGGCTTCCATACTCATAATGATCATCATAAGCTTTTTTCCTCCAAATAAATTCTGAATGATTAAGATCGATTAACAAGATCGGGGCGTAAAATGACGGCGTCCCGTAAATACACATGATGAATTTCATTTTGATTTAAATCGGTGTTCCAGTGAATTAATACACGGATACATTTTTTAAGAGAACCTTGAACCGGAATCTCCTGGGCGCACATCAGGGGCACCTGATCCCATCCCATGTTGCGGGCGGCGCGGGCCGGGTAAACGCTGTTAATATCGGGTGTTACGGTGAATAAAATGCTGGCGATATCATCGGCTTTTAGAGACGGGTTAACCGATTTAATGGCGGTTAATAATTCGCCGGTGGCCTGTAATACGGTGCCGGTAACATCTTCTTCGCAGGTGGTTGCGCCACGGATTCCTCTGACAGACATGTGTTATTCTCCTGAAGTAAAAATAAAAAAGAGCGAAGCCTTGGGCTTCGCTCTTTGATTTACTGTAGAATTTCCTTCTTCTACTTGCTTAAGCTAAACCGTCGGCAACCGAATTTCTGGAGGCCGTAAAAATAATAAGCAAAATAAAAGAAGCTGTAAGATGTATTCATGATATTGGTAATATTATAAGAACTCGATCTTATTTCGTCAAGCGATTTAATCAAATGTTATTAAAACTGGTAACGCGGATAAGAACCGAGCACGCGCAACATGACGGAATATTCACCGAGGTGATCCAGCGCTTTTTTAACGCGCGGGTCTTCAGTGGAACCGATAAAATCGATGTAAAAAAGATAATCCCAGGGTGTCCCAATCAGGGGGCGCGATTCAATTTTGGTCAGGTCAAGGTCTCGCAGTGCAAATACACTCATGGCTTTAAATAACGAGCCGGGTTTATTTTCCAGGGCGAACACAATGGAGGTTTTGGCATTGTTACCGGGGTTTACCGCTTCGGGAGAGATCACCAAAAACCGCGTGAAATTGGCTTTGTTGTCTTCAAAGCCCTCAATCAGGATTTGCATGTGATAAACTTCCGCCGCGCGCCGTGAAGCAATGGCGGCCGTGGAAATACCGCGATCGTGCAGCATTTTAACCGCTCCGGCCGTGTCGTAAACGGCCTCGGTTTTTACATGGTTAAGCTTGCGCAGATTATGGTCGCATTGCGCCAGGCCTTGAGGGTGGCTGATAACTTTGCGAATATCAGAGAGGCCGGCTTCGGGTAAAGCGATCAGGCAGTGTTGAATCCGCAAAAAATGTTCGCCGACGATATGCAGGTTATGTTGGCGCAGCAAGTCGTAATTTTGGTGGATGCTGCCGGCCAGTGAGTTTTCAATCGGGATGACACCGTAACTGACTTTTTGTTTTTCAACCGCTTCAAAAACGGCATCAAAACTCTCACAGGGCAGGGGGGCTGCTTCATTTTTGAAATATTCCAGTACGGCCGCTTCCGAATAGGCACCAGGTTCACCCTGAAAAGCTACTTTGATCATTTTATCCCTCTCCTGTGCATGTTAACAATTATGCGTTTATTCTACCAGATTTGAAGATTCTCACCGGTTAAAAAGCAGGGCAATTGTTTCAAGATTTTTCGTATTTACTCACGGGCTTTAGTGTAGGTGCACCCACCCTGAGCTCAAATCTGACAAAGCGGTGCGGTCTGCACTTTTTCCAGCCGCAGCGACTCATGTGCTACGGGCAGGTCGCTTGACCCTGCACTTACCGGGGCTGGATGTTGAGTTTGTGCCGTTCAGCTTTCGTTCAACCCTTCACCGGTGAGTAACGTTCCATGTATTTAATCTTCGCAGGAAAGGATGAAAATCTATTTTCGTAGCAATTACATTTTTTCTAAAAAGGACCCCACCCGTAACCCTGTACCCGGTGCCAGGGGGGGATTAAAAATGTCGTTGAAATTGTGCCTGTAGGTGGTATTCAAACGACCTGCCCAACACCTCTTTCATCCCGAACGAAAGTGAGGAATCTGCGAACCAGATAAAACTTGAGACCAGATGTTAACCTGATAAAAGAATTAGGGTAATCAGTCAGCGTTTAAAAAATAAAAAATATTGCCGGGTTTAACCTTAAATTTTGCAAACAATGTAAATATTTTAATATAAAAGATTGACTTAATAGAAATAATGTTCTATAATGACGCTATTGATTGGATAACTATAAGGAGTAAAAAAATGAATGCAGCAAATAGTCGATCGATTTTTCCATTTTCCGGCACCCGCATCAATATGATTCTGGTTCTGGGTGTGATTCTGGTGATTGCATTAATCTCCTTTGAGATTTTTAATTACAGCACGACCGAATATGCCTTAAAGGATTTACTGGGAGATCTGAATTTCCTGGGCCTTTCCTGGGCCACCATTTTGACGATTGCCTTCTGTGGGATAGATTTTGCAGGAATCTCGCGCCTTTTTATTACAGGTCGTGATGAGAATGAACCCTCGGAAGCCTGGTATTTATTTGGCGCCTGGATGTTATCCGCCACAATGAATGCAGCCTTGACCTGGTGGGGCGTTTCAATGGCGGTGCTCAGCCATCCCATTCAGAGCGTGTCGCTGCTAGATTCATCTACCATCATCCGCGTTGTTCCCGTATTTGTGGCGCTGATGGTATGGTTAATCCGCATCCTGGCGATTGGCACGGTTGCAACGGCCGGTAAAAATATTTTCCGCGCCGCACGGCGACCCGGTGTAAGCGCTGTGCGCAGGTCTGCCGCCTATGCCGAAGAAATCCCAAGCCCGACGCCCGTGTCACGCCCAGTTGTAAGACCATTGGCCCCCAGAATGACAGCTTCTTCACCGAGGACCCAACAAATACAACGCGGCAGTGTTGAAAGCGGACACGAGCCAACCTACCACAATTTTTCATGAATATTAAATAAAAATTTATAACCCAAAACCGCCCCTGCTTTTTCAGGCAGGGGCGGTAATTTTTATTGATTGATTAAGATTCACCGCGCTGATAATTGGGCGCTTCCCGGGTGATGGTGACGTCGTGCGAATGGCTCTCGGTTAGACCGGCATTGCTGATGCGTACCAGGCGGGTTTGCGTGCGCAGGTCTTCAAGCGTGCGAGTTCCGGCGTATCCCATACCCGAACGCAGACCTCCGACCAGTTGATAAACAAAATCCGACAGGGTGCCTTTATACGGCACCATACCTTCAACGCCTTCCGGCACCAGTTTACCGGGTTTACCCTGGCCGCTGCCATACCGGTCGCGACCGTATCCCTGCATGGCAGCCATGCTGCCCATGCCGCGATAATTTTTAAATTGCCGGCCGTTATATAAAATTAAATCACCGGGAGCTTCTTCCAAACCGGCCATCAGACTGCCCAGCATAACGGCATTGGCGCCCGCGGCGATGGCTTTAACGATATCTCCACTGAATTTGATGCCGCCATCGGCGATGACCGGAATGTGCTTTTTGCGGGCTTCAGACGCGCAGGCAAAAATGGCGCTCATTTGCGGCATACCTGCCCCGGAAATGATACGTGTAGTGCAGATGGAACCGGCGCCAATACCTACTTTAACCACATCCACCCCGGCTTTAATCAAGGCAGCCGTGCCTTCGGCGGTGACCACATTACCGGCAATTAACGGCAGGTTTTTCCAGTTGCTTTTAATCCGCTCGATAGCGCGAATGACACCGGCTGTGTGGCCATGCGATGTGTCGATACAGATCGCATCCAGACCTTTGGCCAGCATCAGTTCCACACGCTGTTCAATATCATCCCCCACGCCCACGGCAGCACCCACCAGAAGGCGACCCTGCGGGTCGGTGGCGGCATTGGGGTAATCGGTTTTCTTTTGAATATCTTTGACCGTTATCAGCCCTTTGATGCGCCCTGCTTCATCTACCAGGGGTAATTTTTCAATGCGATGCTCCTGCAAAATCTTTTTGGCCTGCATCAGTGTGGTATTAATCGGGGCGGTTACCAGTCCCTTGCTGGTCATAAATTCCGAAACGGGACGACCGGAATCGGAAGGTTCGGTAAAACGAATATCACGGTTGGTCAGGATGCCCAACAATTTTTTGGTTTGCGGGTCTACAACCGGCACGCCGCTGATATGAAAACGGCCCATAATCTGGTCGGCTTCGCCCAACGTGGCACTGGGGGGCAGGGTAACCGGGTCGGTGATCATTCCCGATTCAGAGCGTTTTACTTTTTCAACCTCGTTGGCCTGCATTTCAGGCGACATGTTGCGGTGAATAATGCCCAATCCGCCTTCACGAGCGAGGGCAATGGCCAGACGCGCTTCAGTGACCGTATCCATCGCGGCAGAAAGCAGGGGAATATTTAAACTTAATCCGGCGGCCAGGTCGGTTTTTAAATCGGATTGCGAGGGTAAAAAGTCAGCAAAGTTGGGAACAATTAACAAATCATCAAAAGTAAGCGCTTCGTGAGTATTAAACAATTCTTCATTCATGAAAAAATCCAATCAAAGAAATTTAGTGTCGGAAGTGTCGTACACCGGTGGTGACCATACAGATACCGGCTTTATTGGCTGCCTCAATGGAAAGGTTATCTCTAACCGAGCCGCCCGGGTGTACGATGGCGGTAATTCCGGCGGCAATCGCAACTTCGACGGAATCGGGGAAGGGGAAAAATGCATCGGATGCCATTACTGCACCGCGAGATTTTTCACCGGCGCGCTGTTCGGCAATGCGCACGCAATCAACCCGGTTGGGTTGGCCGCCGCCAATGCCAACTGTGGCTTCGCCTCTGGCAAAGACGATGGCATTCGATTTTACATGCTGACAGGCTTTCCAGGCAAAATGCATGGAAGCCCATTCTTCGGGTGTAGGCTGGCGTTCGGAAACCACTTTCCACTCACCACCGGCGGGGTCGCCAAAATCAACCGATTGTTTAAGCAGGCAACGGTTAACAGCGCGTAGTTCAAAATCGGGTTCAATTTTTGTATCCGGCATGTTTACCAGGCGGCAGTTTTTTTTGCCGGCCAGAATATTTAAAGCCTCTTCGCTGAAACCGGGAGCGATAATACATTCGACAAACAGCTCTTTAATGGCGGTTGCCGTTTCAGCATCCATGCGGCGGTTGCTGGCGATCACGCCTCCATAGGCAGACACGGGATCACTTTCCAGGGCTTTCTGGTAGGCTTTGGATAAACCATCATCCGAGGCGATGCCGCAGGGCGAAAGATGTTTGACGATGGCAATCGTGGGGCGCTCATATGATACGGCGGCTTTCCAGGCTGCATCAAGATCAAGCAGGTTGTTATAAGAAAGCTCCTTACCCTGCAATACCTGGCCGCCCAGAGGACCGTCGCCTTTTTTGTAGCTGTAAAGAGTGGCTTGCTGGTGCGGATTTTCACCGTAACGCAGGTTTTGAATGGGGTAAATGCTCAGGTTTTCCACGGTATCGCCGGAGAGATAAGCATAAATTAACTGATCATAATGGGTGGTGTGGGCAAAACCCTTGGCGGCTAAGGCCCGCCGTTTTTCCTGGCTCAGGCTGCCGGCTTGAATGTCCAACAATACTGCCGCATAATCGGCCGGGTCGATTACCAGGGTGACCCGTTCATGGTTTTTTGCCGCGGCGCGAATCAGGGTGACACCACCGATATCGATGTTTTCAATGGCGTCAGCCAGGGTAACACCGGGTTTGGAAATGGTCTCCTCAAAAGGATAAAGATTAACCGCCACCAGGTCGATATAATCCCAACCGTGACTTTTAAGTTCGCCCAGGTCCTGCTCTGTGGGGCGTGCCAGCAAACCGCCGTGAATGGCGGGATGCAGGGTTTTAACACGCCCGCCCAGGATTTCGGGCGATGCGGTATATTCGGAAACTTCGGTCACCGGAATTTGATTCTCTTTTAACATCCTG
>JAJTBH010000125.1 GCA_021287005.1 Anaerolineae bacterium | reverse complement strand
TTATCTGCCAGCAGTTCAACCAGGGTTTCATCGCTTGTACCGTTGCCCAGAAAGGCCATTTCAATTCCCGGTTTTCCGGGAAAACGTTTTAATACTTTTAATCCCACCAGATCGGAATAAAAAGATATCGATTTATCCAGGTCTTTTACGTAAATAGTTGTCCATAAATATTTCATGATAAGCCTCTTTTTTTGTTGTTCTTTTTTTAAACCTGTATGTTTCAGGTTATTGGTTTTTAGACTGCCGCCTGTTTTGTTTTTAAGTTTTTAATAACCGCAGGTTAATCTGGAATTATGATATTACAGTGTATATAATGTTAGAAGGAGCGTGTTTATACTGGTATAAAAACTAACAGGCAGGTTTAATTTTGACGATGAACAACGAAAAACAACGTTACAGGGAACTGGCCGATTTTTTAAAAACCCGCCGCGCAAAAATTTTACCCTCGCAGGTGGGTTTATCTTCTACGGCGCGCCGGCGCACCCCTGGTTTGCGGCGCGAAGAAGTGGCACAACTGGCCGGCATTGGCCTCACCTGGTACACCTGGCTTGAGCAGGGGCGTCATATTCACGTTTCTTCGCAGGTGATTGAAAGCCTCTCCAGAGTTTTATTGTTGGATAAACAAGAACGTAACCATCTTTACCGGCTGGCAAACCAGCCGCTGCCCGGCGATTTGCCGGTTTATCAGGGTGCCGTCAGCCCTTTGCTTCAGCATGTATTGGATAGTCTGGACCTTTGCCCGTCTTTTTATGCCGATCAGCGTTGGAATGTGGTGGCCTGGAATAAAGCGGCCTGTACCATCTTTGGGGATTTTACAACCATGAACGCACGCCAGCGAAACGTGGTCTGGGCAATGTTTACGGATGATTATTTTAAAGATTTATATGTCGATTGGACTTCACACGCCAAAAGCCTGTTGGGGCGTTTTCGTTTGACCTGTGGAAAATATGTTGAAGATGCCTGGCTTAACACGTTTATCGAAGATCTTAAAATACAAAGCCGGGAATTTACCCTCTGGTGGTCTTTACATGAAATCCAGAATGACGGCAGCGTTTTTAAACAGTTAACCCACCCGCAGGTGGGTCTGTTGGAATTTGAAAGCAGCAGCTTTGACGTTCCGGATGGTTCCGGGCTTAAATTATTTGTACACGTTCCACTGCCGGGCACCGATTCCGCCGAAAAAATGAATCGCCTGGTAAACGTTTAACGAAAAACGGTTAATAATCAGTCTGTTTTCAAGCAAGCGCCCTGTTGGGTGTTAATCAGTTTTCTACCGCAACATTTCCCCTGGGGGTTGAAATTAAAAAGATAATTAACAAACCGAGCAGCGAAACCACCAGCATCAGCGGGATGGTTTCCAGGGAAATCCGCTGCGCCAGCACACCGGCCAGCGAGGGTAATAATGCCCCGCCCAGCCCGGCCGCGCTGATTTGAATGCCGATCGTGTTGGCCGCATGCTGGTCGCCCACGCGTTCGCGCGTACCGGATACAAGACCCGGAAAAATGGGCGCCATGCAAAAACCGGTCATAAAAACCCCCACAATACTGACGACGGCCAGCGGATTCCACCAGAAAAGCAGCCCGCCCAAAAGCGCCAGCAGCATGGCATAAAACATCAAGGTGTTTAATTTCAGGCGTGAAGCATACACGCCCGCCATAACCCGCCCCAGGGTGAAGGTGGCCCAGAAACCGCCTGCCCATAAACCGGCCATCTGCGGGCTGATGCCGCGCCCTTCGGTCAGCAGGGTGTAGGTCCAGTTGCCCAGCGTTAATTCGGCGCCGGTGTAAAGCAGGAACATCAGGATGCTGGCCCAGGTCTGCGGGCGGCCAAGCGTTGCCCACAAGGAGGTGTGGTAGTCCATCAATCCTTTTTCAGCCTCGCCGTTTTCGCCGGTTTTATTTGAACTTTTCCAGTAAGGCAGGAAAAATAAAAAGCCGATCGCCAGCGCCAGTTTAAAAACAGCCACCAGTATATAACCCGGCCGCCAGGCGGCAAACTGCGTCAGGCTGGCGGTCATGATCATCGGGCCCAGGGTTGCGCCAATGCCGAAGCTGGCATGCAGCCATTGCATCTGGCTGTCGTTGTATTCGGCTGCCAGGTATGTGTTCGCGCCTGCATCCAGCACGCCCGCCCCAAAACCGGCCAGCACCCCCAGCACCACGATCACGGCCCAGGCCGGAGCGACGGTATAACCGAAAAGGGTCAGGGCGGAAAGCAGGCAGGAAAACACCATCAAAGGCCCAATGCCAAAACGTTTAATTAACCGGCCGATGAAGAAGCTGGAAATCAGGTATCCTACCGTGCTGGAAGTTAATAAAAAGCCGAGTGCATCAAGCGGCAGTGCGAATCCGCTGCGAATGCTTGGCCATGCCACTCCCAGCATGCCATCCGGCATGCCCAGGGATGAAAAAGCGACATAGGCAAAAATCAGCAGGTAAATTTTGACAGGTTGGTTCGATTCGGTTTTGTTTTTCATCTGGTCTCCGTACGTAAAAATGTCCATCCCCCATAGATTGCTGATTGGTATATTTGCCCGGATGGCGCCTGGGTTTTCCGGTTGGAGCAATCATTATAAGGGTATTTAATTAAGGCCGCAAGATAGTTAAAAATTTTAAAAAATTCCCGATGCATGAACTAAATTTTTTTACGAATTAAAACAGGCGCATGTATGTTCGGGCTGATCTTTGAATGCCTGCAAAACGCCCGCCGGTCTTTACAAAAAACGACCCCACCCTTTTGTGAATCCGGATATAATAAAACGTGCGTATAAACGCATAATAATGCATATAATTGCTATATCGCGTATTTAATTGCGTTTTTGTGACCGGTGTATATTGTTTTATCATAAGCGAATAAGAAGCTTAAGGAGATTAAAAATCATGAAACTGCATCATATTGCATTTTGGACAAAGGATATCGATCGTCTGATTAATTTTTACCAGAAATATTTTGACGGCCAGGTATTATTCCGGTACCAATCCGGCGATTTTAGCAGCGCCTTTATCAGGATTTATAACTGCCTGACTCTCGAGTTAATGATGCGTTCGGTTTTGGTTAATAACACGCAGATTGACCTGGTGGGTTATTCGCATTTTTCGCTTGAAGTGGACAGCAAGGATGAAGTCGACCGGATGACGGATACATTCATTCAAAACGAAGTGTCCATGGAAAAGATCAAGGAGCAGTATGAAGACGGTTTTTATGAAAGTTCGGTCATCGATCCGGATGGTAATGTGATCGAAATTGCTTTTGTTGACCGCACCGTCAACAACGCCGTATAACAGCATCAGATAAAAATGAATCCCTCATGCCCCGACTCGCAGCCCCAATTTGCAGGCCATATTGGAACCCTCTTTGCGTAAATCATGCCCCAGCAGCACCCGCTCCAGGTTGGCCGGCAGGTGGCGGATGCGCCGCCCGGTGGCGTGATAAATGGCGTTTAAGATGGCCGGTGTGGTTGGAATCATGCCCGGCTCACCCAGGTTTTTGGCGCCAAACGGACCGGATTCATACGGTTTTTCGATAAAGGCTCCCTGAATGTCGGGTACATCCAGCGCGGTGGGAATCAGGTATTCGTCAAAATTGGTGGCCTGGATAAAACCGTTATCATAATCGACCCGCTCCAGCAGGGCGTAACCCAGACCCTGCGTGATGCCGCCGTAAAGCTGGCCCAATGCCCCCTGTGGAAAGATGATCGTGCCGGTGTTGTGTGCCGCCCAGATTTTCTCCACGCTGACCTTGCCGGTGCCGCTGTCAACCAGCACCTGGGCCACTTGCGCGCCGAAGTGGTAGGCAAAATACGGGCTGCCCTGCCCGGTTTCGAACGACCAGTGATTTTCAGGCGCTTCCCAGCGGCCGCTGGCCGACAGGCTTAACCCCAGTCTGCGCGCATGTTCCACGACCGTCTCAAAACCGGCCGGTTCTTCGTTGGGCCCGATGTAGTTTTCACCGTGGCGCTGTACGGCATTGGGCTGGCAGCCGAACAGGTCGGCGGCGGCATAAACCAGAAGGCCGTCCAGCCGCCGGGCGCAAACGCGCACGGCGTTGCCGCCCAGGATGGTGGAACGCGAAGCCACCGTCGGGCCGCTTTCGATGGATATATCGGTATCCGGCAGCGGCATCTTAATCCGCTCCGGCTGGATGCCCAAAACTTCCGCGGCGATCAGCGTGTAAACCGTGCGCGAGCCGGTGCCGTAATCGGTCAGGCCGGAGGTTAAGGACAGGCTGTTGTCCGGATTAATCGTGATGGTGCTGACGGCATAATCGGCCCCTTCCGCGCCCAGCGACATGCCGTGAAACACGGCTGCTACCCCCAGACCGCGCCGCAAAGTGCCCTTTTTATTTTCTTCCGTAAAAATTTTCCGTTTTTGATCCCAACCGGAAAGCTGGCGTACTTTTTCGAGACATTCGGCCAATGCCACGTCGTTTCCCAACTTTTGCCCGTGAGGGGTGGTATCGCCGGGACGCAGGCAGTTTTGTAGACGAAAATCGATCGGGTCAAGTTTGAGTTTGTCGGCCAGTTCATCCATGGCCTGCTCAATACCGGCGCAAACTTCGGTATTGCCAAACCCGCGAAAAGCCCCGGCGTAACCGTTATTGCTGTAAACCGCATCGGTATCGACATGGCAGGCTTCATAACGGTAAGCGCCCATGGCGTGAATCGTCGAACGCCAGGCGGTGAAGGGTGTAATGGCGGCGTAAGCGCCGCTGTCAACCAGGGCATACACCTTGCCGGCGCGCAGCCGGCCGTCTTGATCCGCCCCCAGTTGGATATGCATCTGCATGGCATCCCGTTTATAGGATGAAATCATCGATTCTTCGCGTGAAAAGATCATGCGCACCGGGCGGCGGCTGATTAATGCCAGGCGCGCCACCTGTCCGGAAATTTGATACATCTGGTCGTCCTTGCCGCCAAAGGCCCCGCCCACCGGCGGTTGAATCACGCGCACATCCTCCTGACTCAGCCCCAACACCTTGCATAGGTTGTTGCGATTGATAAAAGGACTCTGACAGGTGGCGTAAACTGTCACCCCGCGCCCGTCCGTCCAGGGCACGGCCAGCGCGCCTTCGGTTTCCAGATAGGCGTGTTCCTGATGTTTGGTGCTGTAATCTTCTTCCAATTGCACATCGCACTGAGGCAGCAGTTGTTCGGGGTCGCCCTGGCGCACCTTGTATTGCACCAACAGGTTGCCGCGCGGCGTTTCGGCTGCATCCCGCGCTTTTTCGCCCACCAGACCGGTCTCGGGATTTTGCGCGAGGCGTGGATCGAATACCCCCGGCAGAGCTTCGAGTTTGACCACCACCGCCTTTAAACCCGCTGCGAGGGCAGCCTCGTTTTCGGCGGCCAGAGCCACAATCGGGTCACCGGCATACCGCACGCGCTGGTAAGCCAGCATATACATATCCTGTACCGGAAAACCGAACAGGCCGTGATTAACAAAATCCGCCTCGCTAATGGCAGCCACCACCCCCGGAACTTTCAGGGCGGCGGATACATCCACTTCGAGAATGCGGGCATGCGGCACAGTTGAACGCAGGGCGCGCGCCACCAGCATTCCCGGCAGGCGGTAATCGGCGATATAACGGGCAGTGCCCATCACTTTTTCAAGTGCGTCCACCCGGTTGGTTGGTTTTCCGATAAAAGAAGTTTCAGGCATGATTGTTTTTCTCCTGCCGTGATAAAGCGGTTGCGGAAATGGCGTCTACGATCTGCTGGTAGCCCGTGCAGCGGCACAGGTTGCCGGCAATCGCCTCGCGGATCTCTGCGCGGCTGGGCCTGGTTTTGTTGGCCAGCAGGGCTTCACCCGCCAGCACCATGCCGGGCGTGCAGAAACCGCACTGTACGGCGCCGTATTTAATAAAAGCTTCCTGCAAGTCGTTCGGGCCGCCATCGGCGCCACGAATGCCTTCAATCGTCACTACGCTGCGCCCCTCTACCTGGGCGGCCAGCACCAGGCAGGAATTAACCAGTTGCCCGTCCAACAACACCGAACAGGCGCCGCATTCGCCGATGCCGCAGCCTTCTTTGGTTCCGGTCAGGCCCAGGTCTTCGCGCAGGGCGTCCACCAGGCGGCGGCTGTCAGCGCACTCAAGCTCCACGGTTTTGCCGTTTAAACTGAAACGAATTTTCATCGGGCTGCCTCCGTGGTTAATTCGGGCTCAAAGATGGCTTCAAAGGCGCGCGCCACCAGGGCGCTCAGCGCCGGAATTTTAAATTCGGAAGACCAGCGTTTGCCGGTCAGGCGCGTCATTTCCTCAGTGGCCAGGACCCCCGCAGACTGGTAAAGTTCCCGGTTGGGGTATTGGCCGAGCAGATGATTTTCCACGGCACTGAAACGCAAAATTTGCGGGCTGGCCGAGCCTGGGGCCAAACGCGCTTCATCGATGCGGCCGTTTTGATCCAGGTGACCCAGGGCGGCCACGGTCAGGCGTGAAATTGCCATGGCGTTGCGTCGCCCCAGTTTGAGGAAAATCCCTTTACTGCCGGTTTGGGGGATTCTAAAGGATAGGGAAACCAGCAGTCCGCCGGGCGGGATGAGGGTGCGGTTGGGGCCGCTGACCAGTTGGGCCACCGGCCATTCCAATTCGCCTTCGGGTGTGATCACCTTCGCCACGGCATCCAGGCAAACCAGGGCAGGCAGCGAATCGGCGCAGGCGGCGGCGTTGGCCACGTTGCCGCCCAGCGTTCCCAGGTTGCGAATCTGGGTGGCGCCCACCTGGCGGCAGGCCTGCACCAGCAAAGATACGTTCTCGGCGATGAGCGGGTGTTTTATCACTTCGCTGAAGGTGGCGGCCGCACCAATGCTGATTTGATCTTCGGTGCGGCTGATGGCGTGCAGGTCTTTAATCTGCGTGATATCAACCACACGTTGACAATAAAGCGGGTCTGCCCGCAGCAGCAGCATCAGATCGGTTCCGCCTGCCAGGGGGCGGCTTTTTATTCCGCTTTCGTTTAATAAACGAACGGCCTGTGTTATATTTTCTGCACGAACATACGAAAAAGAGACCATGCGCCAATCCTTTATTAACCGGTGTTTGAGGGCGAAGTTCTCGGTGTGTGAAGGAAAAACACCTTTTAAACTCACTGTGTCGATATAAATAACCACCGGAGAGATGCAGACTGATAGTCCCCGGTAGTAGATACATTGTAGCAAGGTTTAAGCGGCGCGGACAAGCCCTTGAACCAGGATAAAGACATTAAAGGTCAGACAATGTGACAATTATCAGGTTAAATGGTTAAGCTTCGCGTTTTTTGGTTTGTTCATAGAGGTGTTGATTAATCGCCGGTTGGTCAATCATTCGTCTTGGAATGGGCGCAGCCAGCACCACCGATGTGACGGTGCGGCCGTGTTGTGACATCTTTTCAATTAATATCTGTAAGGCCTGCATGTTGGGCACGGCAGCCTTCATGATAAAACAATCCTGCCCGGTGACATTATGGCATTCCAGAATTTCGGGAAATTCTCGCACCACGCTGACGACCTCGCGCGAGCGGCCCTGCACCAGGCCCAGTTGAATGAATACGATGATGGGCAGACCCACCTCGTTGGTGTTGATGGCGGCATGGTATCCACTGATAATGCCGCTTTCTTCCAGTTTGCGCACGCGTTCGGCAACGGCCGGGGCAGATAAACCCACCTGCCGGCCCACTTCGGCAAAGGGCAGACGTGCGTTTTCTTGTAATGATCTTAATATGGCCCAGTCGGTTTCATCTATCATTTTGTCATCCTAAAGCAAAATAATGTTTTTGCTTATAATAATATTGTGTAATTGTTGTTTTAGTTTTGATTAAAGCTTGATTTTACGATTTCACTTTATTATACTTTAGCCGTTATAAACAAGTCAATAAATAATCCGCGATAGTAAACCGGCCCGAAAGGCTTTTGTAGGAGTGGGTGTATCAATCATAATTTATGCGGGTTTTAATTTTGAAAGTAAGATTCGGATAGATTTACCTCATCTGAATCGGTATCATAACGGGTAAAGGAGCACGAATGTTGGATAATTTATTGGAATCTTCCACACGTACCTGGAACGAAGAAGACCTCTGGCTGGCGGTTTTAACCCGTGATGCAGCCTGGGACGACTTTTTTGTTTATGGGGTGTTTTCCACCCGAATTTACTGCCGGCCGACCTGTTCGTCGCGCCGCCCGCTGCGCGAAAAGGTGAGTTTCTTTAAAACCTGTGATGAAGCCGAAGCCGCCGGATACCGCGCCTGCAAACGCTGCCACCCGCGCCAGACCTCGCCCGACGCCCTGACGGCCGGCCTGGTCATCCGCGCCCGGCAGTTAATTGAAGAACAGCCGGAAGCTGCGTTTTCTTTGGATGAACTTTCCCGCCAGGTCGGGTTAAGCCCTTCGCATTTGCACCGCCTGTTTAAACAATCCACCGGTTTGACCCCACACCAATATGCCGCCGCTTTTAAACTGAACCGTTTTAAAGATGAAGTAAAAACCGGGGCCGATCTTACCACGGCGCTTTATAATGCCGGTTATTCATCCAGCAGCCGTTTATATGAAAAGGCTTCCGATCGCCTGGGCATGACGCCCGCAACCTACCGGCGCGGTGGGGCGGGCCTGGTAATTAATTACACGGTGGTTAACGTTTACCTGGGATTGATGCTGCTGGCCGCTACCCCCAAGGGCCTGTGTGCGTTATATTTTGGCGGCGATGAAACAGAGCTTAAAGACAGCCTGCAAAAGGAATACCCGGCTGCATCGCTGGCGCGCAATGAAACACCCCTTAAAGATTGGCTCTACCGTTTGCTGCGTTACCTGGACGGTGAGCCGGTTGAGCTTAACCTGCCGCTGGATTTGCAGGCCACGGCGTTTCAACAGCGCGTCTGGCAGGAACTGCGCCGGATTCCTGCCGGTGAGACGCGTACATATGCGCAGGTAGCGGCCGCCATCGGCCAGCCGGCAGCCGTGCGCGCAGTGGCAAATGCCTGCGCCGGCAACCCCGTGGGTGTGGTGACGCCCTGCCATCGTGTGATCCGCAGCGATGGCGGCCTGGGCGGTTATCGTTGGGGCATTGAACGTAAAGAAGCGCTGCTGGCTCAGGAGCGCCGTTTTTCAAAAAAGGAATAGAAGGATATTATGTCAGGTAAAGAATGGGTTCGTTTTAGTTTATTGGGACTGATCTGGGGCACTTCGTTTTTGTGGATCAAAATCGCGGTAGCCGAAGTAAGCCCGCTGGTATTGGTGGGGTTTCGCACCCTGTTTGGTGCAGCCAGTTTAGTGATAATTTTTGTGCTGACGCGTAATGCCGATTTTAACTGGAAGACGCTGCGCCCCTGGCTGGGTGTGTTTTCGGTGGTGGCTTTAATTAACATTGCCATTCCTTTTGTGGTGATCTCGTGGAGCGAACAGTTTATCTCATCGGGTATTGCTTCCATCCTTAACAGCAGCGTACCGCTGTTTACAATGTTGATGGCGCCCCTCTTTTTAAAGGATGACCGCTGGACACTGCCCAAGTTTTTGGGCCTGGCAATTGGTTTTATCGGCATCGTGGTGATCTTTTTACCCGAACTGGGACAGGGATTAAACCAGAACCTGATCGGCATGGCCGGCATGCTGCTGGCGGCCCTTTCTTACGCTCTGGCCGGCATTTATTCCCGTCGTTATGCCAGAGGGCTGGCGCCGCAAATGCAGAGTTTTTTGCAGTTGGCCCTGGCCAGCCTGATGGTCTGGACGGTGACCCTGCTGTTTGACCGCCCGCTGGTGCTGCCGCAGCAGCCGATTACCTGGCTGGCTTTGCTCTGGCTGGGCATTCTCGGCTCAGGCCTGGCGTATATTCTCTTTTTCTCCCTGCTGCACGCCATTGGCCCGACCCGCACCACGACCGTCACCTACATCCCGCCCCTGGTGGGGGTATTGTTGGGTATGGTTTTCCTGGGTGAAAGTATCACCTGGATGAGTATTTTGGGCGGGCTGCTGGTGATCTTTGGTCTGGTAGTGGTTAACATGAAAGAACTGCCGCGTTTAAAATTTGAAAAACCGGCCGCGGTTATTGAGGAAGAAATAATAAAATAGGGTGCTGTGATCCGGATATTGACTTCCATCCCCCGAATCCCAAAAATGGATTCGGGGGATGGTTTTTAATCCGGGGTAAATTTATTGACGTTTAAGCAGTCGTCCCACAGGCGGGGTCTGAATGCTGATGGCATGCTGCGGGCAGAGTTCCTGACAGCAAAAACAGCGAATGCAGCGCCCGTAACGATAGGAAGGCGGCGCCAGGCGGTCGCCGTTATGCCAGTCTAC
>JAJTBH010000124.1 GCA_021287005.1 Anaerolineae bacterium | reverse complement strand
AGTCTCTGCGGCTGGAAAAAGTGCAGACCGCACCGCTTTGCCAGATTTGAGCGCACCCTACGCAAAATCACGTGAGTAAATGTCTATTCAAAATAGAAAATATGTGCTATAATTGATTTATCAATATCAACCTGTTTGTTTAGTGGAGGAAAAAATGATTAAATCAACTGTCGGACATATGCAACTGATGATCAATCCGGCCAATATGGCTTTTTATAAAGACCTGCTTTCTTTTCTGGGGTGGGCGGTCTGGTATGAAGACGAAAATATGCTGGGGATGGGTAATGAGCAGGGCAGCAGCCTCTGGTTTGGCGCGCCGCTCAAAGAGGTTAAAAACGATTATGACGGCATCGGCTTAAATCACCTGGGTATTGCGGTTCCCCAACAAGTTAATGTGGATGAAACTGTGGCTTATTTGCAGGAACATGGCGTTAAAGCCCTTTTTGATACGCCGCGTCATCGCCCCGAATTCTGCCGCAGCAGCGACCAGACCTATTACCAGGTCATGTTTGAATCGCCCGATCGTCTTTTGTTTGAGATCGTTTATACCGGCCCGTTGGTAAAGTAAATTAGTTCCCCTTACCCGGGAATTAAATAATGAGCCCCCCGAAACATCGGGGGGCTTTTCATTTTTAAGAGCCGATTAATAGGTGATCCAATCCAGAAATTGCTGCGCCAGGTTAACCTGTTCGTTAATATCCACCTGGGTGAGCGGTTTACCTCGCCGGATCTCATAGCGGTTGAAGGTAAATATATCCCCCTCACCCCGAATGATCCATTCTTGCGTATTACTTAATTTCGCCAGAACCGTATCGCTGAAAATACTGCGGATTTTGGCTTCATCATTACTGAAGATCTGATATTTTTTGTTAAAAAGGGGTGCATCTTCAAAGGAAATTGACTGCAAACCGCGCCATTCAATCATTTTTTCAAGAAGCGGCGTAATCAATTTGCCGGCCAGGGCGTAAACCTGTTCAAACTGGTAAACCAGCATAAAAAAGGGCAGGTTAAGCCGCGGCGAAATAACACAGACGCTGCGATATTCGGTTTCTCCCGAGTCGGCCTCACGACCGCTGACACTGATATCACACAAGTAAACCTCGGTTTCGCCCATTCGCCGGAATGCCACATTGGCAACCTGCACTTTGTTGGAGAGGCGGTAAAGGTGTTCGATGCGTCTGCGAAAATTTTTATCCGGTCGTGATTGCAGTTTAAAACCCAGGGCAAGTGCCTGTTCGGCGTTGGCTTTGTTGCGTTTTCTTGAATACCAGACGGCCAAAATGGTGAGCAGCCCCATCACCAACACGCAGGAAAGTACGATGCCGAGCTGGATTGTCTCGCCAAAATTATCCATGTTCCAATCACCTCTTTGATATCATTATACTCTTGAATGAAAAAGAGTGATGTAACACACCCGTTACGCTAACAAAAGCTAACTTCGATTATAATTTTTTTTATTAATCGACCCGTTTGTTTAAAAACAAGGAGATGGTTTATGAAGTATCGTCGTATGCCCATTGAAATAGAATCGCCGGAACAGATCGGTTACGGCAGCATTCGTTGTAACTTAACCGAAAGTTCGGTGACGGATATGCACCTGGAGCAGCTTAACCATCTATTTAACCCGGCCGACCTGGCGCTGGCATACACCGATCATATTGGTAAACCCGAACTGCGCGAATTGATCGCCGCCGGAGGCAAGGGTCTTTCGGCAAAGGATGTGCTGGTTACGCCCAGCGCGGCGGCAGCCCTTTTTATCGTTTCCACTGCGCTGCTTGAAGCGCAGGATCACCTGGTGGTGATGCGCCCCAATTATGCCACCAACATCGAGACCCCGCGCGCCATTGGCTGCCGGGTCGATTTTTTGGACTTACGTTTTGAAGACGGTTTTCGTTTTAATATCCATGCACTTGAAGCCTTAATTAAACCCGAAACGCGTTTGATCAGCCTGACCTCGCCGCATAACCCGACCGGCATGGTTTTAAGCCAGTCTGAATTGCAAGCCGTGATTAACCTGGCCGAAAAACATAACTGTTACCTGCTGGTGGATGAGACCTACCGCGAGATGAATTTTTCGGCATTCTGCCCGCTGGCGGCCGAGCTCAGTCCGCGCTGCATCAGCGTTTCTTCACTTTCCAAATCTTACGGCCTGCCCGGCATTCGCATCGGTTGGATCATTACCCGCGATGCGGCCTTGCAGGAGCTTTTCCTGGCGGCCAAGGAACAAATATTTATCTGTAACTCGATCATTGACGAAGAACTGGCCTATCAGGCGCTGGCCCACAAAGATGTATTACTTCCGCCCATCTTAAAACGCAACCGGGACGCTTTTGAAAGTGTTAAAAACTGGATGGCGGTTCAAGAATTAATTGAATGGGTCGAGCCGCAGGGCGGCGTGGTCTGTTTCCCGCGGATTAAAACGGACAGTGGAGTGGATGTGGATCTTTTTTACCGCATCCTGAATGAAGAATGCGGTACCTGGGTGGGCCCCGGCCATTGGTTTGAAATGGAACGCCGTTTTATGCGCATAGGTTATGGGTGGCCCAACCCGCAGGAACTGGCCGATGGGTTAAGCAACCTGAGCCGGGCTCTAAAAGCAGCCCAAAAAGGTTAAGCGCCCCGACCGAATTTTGAGTTTTTCACCTGAACCAGCAAAATACCCACGCAGGATAATGCCAGCCCGCCAATCTGGCGGGCATCCAGGTTTTCGTTTAAAAAGACCACAGCCAGAACGGCAATCATGGGCAGCATCAGGCTGTTTAATATGCTTGATTCAACTGCCGACAAAACCCGCAGGGTATTATTCCAAAGTGTGAACGCAAAGGCGGTGTTAACCACAGCCAACCAGATAATGATTAACCAGTCGCTCCAGGTCAGGGCTCCGACGCCCTGAAATATTATGCCGCTTAATAATAATAAAATGGAACCGGCGCCCATGCTGACAAAGGTAATCATTAACGGCGAGAGCCGGCTATGATGGTTCATGGCGCGCCCCATGATGGAGGAGGCCGTGTTAAACAGGGTGCATAAAACGGCAAAGATAAAACCGGTCCATTGAATGGCCGGTAAATCGGCCGGTGAAAAATAAATTAAAATACCCAGGGCGGTAATAACCACGCCAACCCATTGCAGCGGGGTGGGCAGCTCGCGCAGGAAGAAGATACCGAGCAGGGCGACCAGAACGGGGGTCAGGTTTAACAGCAAGCTGACCATGGCGGCGGGCAGGTAAGCCAGGCTGAGAAACTGTAAACCCTGTGTGAGGCTGTATATCACCACGCCGGACAGGGCCAGATTAACCCATTCGCGCCGGGTGAGGCCGCGCAGTTCGGCGCGTTGTTTGCGGCTGAAAAACACAAAAGGTATCAGGCAGATAAAAGCCAGAACATAACGCAGACCGGCAAAAGTTAAAGCGGGGAGCTGGTCGCCGCGCAGCCCGATTTTAATTAATACCCAGGAACTCGACCATAAAACGGTCACAAAAATGGATTGCAGAATGGCAATCAGGTGAGGTGAAAAGAATTTTCGCTGCATGTATTTTTTACCAGATATAAGGGATAAGCCGCCAGGTATGTTTGCTGTAAGTGCGGTAATCTTCGCCGAACCATTCCAGTAAGGCTTTTTCTTCGATTTGAATGCGATATAAAATAGCCGGCAGACCTCCCACCCCGGCCAGCAGCAGAGCCCCCCAACTTCCTTCACAAAGAGCAATGCCCGGAAGGAGACAGATTAAACCCAGATAAGCCGGGTGGCGCAAATAACCATAGATACCTTCATTTACCAGGCGGTGCGCCGGTGAGGTTTCGACCTTTACGCTGTAATGACGCCCCAGCGTGCGCCGCGCCAGAAAACGCATGATTAACCCGGCAGCCGTCAGCAGAATGCCCAATAGTTGCAATTCCCACAGACTGTCCGGAAAGAGAGACCAATTCAGGTTCCAGGCGTCCAGCAGGGCATAAAACACCGTGCCATACCAGAAAAAGCTGATCAGGCCATATGAAAACCGCTCACTGCGGCGGTCTGAATCTTGTTGTTGATGACTTAATGTAAAAGCGCGTTCGACAATTGACCAGAGAATAAACCCGGCAAAACCGGCGTATAAGCCCAGGTCCCTGACCCATAAATTCATACATGATCCTTTTGCAATTTAATCCCCCGGATGCCAGAAGAAAACAACCGGGGCCTGTGGGCGCGTTTTAATTCGGCGATCCACAAGATCTTTTTGGTAAATGAAAAATATTATTAAATACCCTCTTTAATGCAGAAGATGGAAAGATATGATAACATATTTTAAATAGAAATATTTTACAGAGGGTTTTGCAGGGATTGCAATCTCCAGCGAAAAAATTGTAACTTTTTTAAAACAGGTGTGTTTTGTTAACAGCCCCGAAAAAAGCGGGCTTGATAAAAAGGTTTGAATAAAAGCGGTGCTAAAATAGTTAACACACCCATCCATAATATAAAGCAGGTTTGTGTAAGAATTATCAATGAGTGGCATATCTACAGAAATTTTCATTATCCTGGCCTTAATTGCAGTCAACGGCCTTTTTTCCCTATCTGAAATGGCAATTGTATCGGCAAAAAAATCACGCCTTCAACAGCGCGCTGAAGACGGCGATGCCGGCGCAGTCAGCGCCCTGGCGCTGGCCGAAAACCCCAATCGTTTTTTATCCACGGTTCAGGTGGGCATTACTTTAATCGGCATTCTCAGTGGCGCATTTGGTGGCGCCACCATTGCCGAAAAAATTTCGGCATCCTTAACCCAGGTGCCGGTGCTGGCGCCTTATAGTGACAGTCTCAGTGTGGGTATTGTGGTGGTCATCATCACCTTCCTGTCCATTGTGATTGGCGAACTGGTGCCCAAACGCATCGCATTAAATAACGCCGAAAAAATTGCGGTGGTGGTTTCGCCCCTGATGAGCGGCATTTCCTTTATCGCCACTCCCCTGGTGGCATTGTTCAGCGCCACCACCAACCTGGTGCTGCGCCTGATGGGCATTCAACCTTCCACCGAGCCGGATGTAACCGAGGATGACCTGAAGAGTATGTTGGAAGAAGGCACCCTGGCCGGCGTCTTTGAAGAAAGCGAACACGACATGGTTGAGCGCATCTTCCGCCTGGGAGACCGCAGTGTAAGCATGTTAATGACCCCGCGTACTGAAATTGTTTTTATTGACGTCGATGATTCTTTTGAAGAAATTGCAGAGACCATCAGCACTTATTCATTTTCGCGTTTTCCGGTGATCTCCGAGACTTCCGATAACGTAATCGGCATCATTCGCGCGCGTGATTTTTTGCTTCAACAGGGTTATCCCGCCTTTGGCGACTTACGCTCCATTCTGCTCCAGCCAATTTTTGTACCCGAATCGGCCATGTCTTTAACCGTTCTTGAACGTTTTAAATCAACCGGCATTGAAATGGCCATCGTGGTGGATGAATATGGCGGCGTCCTGGGCCTGGTGACATTGACGGATGTACTTGAAGCCATTGTGGGGGATGTGGCAACGCCGCACGGCGTGATCGATTCGGAAGCCGTTCAACGTGAAGACGGCTCGTGGCTCTTTGACGGCCTGATTCAGGTGGACGAACTGAAGGAATATCTGGATGTTAAAGAACTGCCCGATGAAGGCGACCGTAATTACGAGACCCTCAGCGGTTTAATCATGTCGCAGTTGGGAAGAGTGCCGATTGTGGGAGATTATTTTGCGTGGGATCGTTTTAAGTTTGAAGTGGTGGATATGGATGGCCGGCGCGTCGATAAAGTGTTGGTCTCACTGACCGATCATTAATATTGCATGCAACCCTTGCTTTCCATTTTTCGTATAATGAATCGGGAGGGCATGAGTTATGAAAACGAATTTAAGTCGTGTATTGTATTGGACGCCACGAATTTTATCGATTCTCTTCATTCTCTTTATCAGCCTGTTTGCTCTGGATGTTTTTAACGAGGGCTATGATCCCTGGCAAACCTTTGTCGGACTGACCATTCATTTGATCCCCAGTTACATCCTGATAGCTGCCGCCATTATCGCCTGGCGTTGGGAACCGGCCGGCGTGGTAGTATACGCTTTAATGACCGGTGTTTATCCGCTGATGGTGGGCAGCCGGGCGCACTGGAGCGTTTACCTGATTATGTCGGGCATTCCCCTGCTGCTGGCAGTGCTTTATCTGCTGGACTGGATGGTTCGCACCCGTGTTCAACGTCAGGCGGCAGCCTGAACGGTTTGCATCAACCAGGCATTTAATCCACAAATACGGGCTCAGCGGGAATTACCCAAACAGGTCGTTTAAAACCTTTATTACGGGAAATCCCGAAAAGCTCCAATTCATTAAACCATCACGGGAGAAAATTTATGAAAACAATTGGCCTGATTGGCGGGATGAGCTGGCAATCATCCATTGAATATTACCGCATCATCAACGAGGCGGTGGATAAACGCCTGGGGCATCCGCATTCGGCAGTCAGTTTGATGTATTCGGTTGACTTTGCCGAAATTGAAAGTTTGCAGCACGCCGGCCGTTGGGATGAAGCCACTGCCGTTATGTTGGATGCCGCCCGGCGCCTGGCTGCCGGCGGAGCCGATTTTGTGGTGATCTGCACCAATACCATGCACAAGATGGCCGATGCCGTGCAGGCTTCCATTCAAATCCCCATTTTACACATTGCCGATGCCACGGCTGTGGCAATTAAATTGTTGGGTTTAAAAAAGGTGGCCTTGTTGGGCACACGCTTTACCATGCAGGAAGATTTTTACAAAGGCCGCCTGATTCAAAAACACGGCCTGGATGTGCTGGTTCCTGACGCGGATGAACAGGAGATCATTCACCGCGTGATTTATGACGAGCTGATCGTTGGACGCATTTTGCCCGAATCACGCGCCGCTTACCGCAGCATCATGCAGCATCTGGTGGAACGGGGCGCGCAGGGCATCATCCTGGGCTGTACCGAAATTGGACTGCTGGTGGATGCCTCTGACAGCACGGTGCCCTTGTTTGATACCACCCGGCTGCACGCCGAAGCTGCCGTGGATGAGGCGCTTAAAGGCTGAGTCATACCCGGTCACAGACCTGTCTTGTATGAATTGTGACCGCTCATATGACCGGCGGTGGAAGCCAATCAACGTTTAAACCTGCATAATTGAAGCATAAACAAATACGACACTGTAACGTAACCAGGTTACAGTGTCGTTCAATTTAGCCGACGAATGATTGGATTGGGAGTGTCAATGTTAAATAAAATGCGGGAGCCGGTCAACGGCCTGACTCATTTGTTTGCCGCCATAGCGGCTTTAATCGGTGTGCTGGTGCTGCTGGTGTTGGCACGAGATAATATTCTGCGCCAGGGGGCTTTGCTGATTTATGGCATCAGCCTGGTGTTGATGTTTTCAGCCAGCGCCGCCTATCACCTGGCGGATGGCGGCGCGGGTTTAATGCAGCGCCTGCGTAAAATGGATCATTCGGCCATTTATTTGTTAATTGCCGGTACATATACCCCGATATGTTTGTATTTTTTCAGCGGTTTCTGGCAGTGGGGGTTGTTGAGCATTGTCTGGGGTATGGCGCTGGCGGGTGTGATCATTAAAATTTTTATTCTTAAAGCGCCGCGTTGGATTAACGCCGGAATTTATCTGGTGATGGGCTGGTTGTGTATTATGGCTTTTAAAGAGATGATCAGCAGCATGCCGCCGGCGGCCTTAGCCTGGCTGCTGGCAGGCGGTTTGTTTTATTCCATCGGCGCGGTGGTTTATATGCTTAAAAAGCCCAATTTTTACCCCGGTTATTTTGGCTTTCACGAACTCTGGCATATTTTTGTCATTTTGGGAGCGCTCAGTCATTTTATCTTGATAGCCTTTTTTATTGCCCCGGGATAATTCACAGCCTTTTCACAGCATTTCCAAAACATTCTCACAGGGTTGTTTTTTAGAATCAAGGGTTAAACCCTCTGTTTTTTATCGGGTTTGATTCACAATTCAGGAGAATGTTTAATGAACGTAAAAAAATTAACGGTTTTTCCGTTTTTAATAGGTGTGTTAATATTCGGCGCCTGTTCGCCGGCTTCCACCGCAGCGATTCAACCGGCGCAAATTACCCTGGCGGTAAAGGTGGAAGAAAAAACGAGTCAGGCGCCGGAACAGCCATCGACCGTTTCTTCAAATAATAATTCCGCTGAAACAATGCCGCCGCAGGGCGCTCCCCCGAGTGACGCTCCGTCGGGCGGGCCGGGAGGAACGCCCCCCGAAGGTAACCCCCCGGATGGAGGCCCGCAAGGAGGTGGAAACCCACCCGGCGGTGGACCGGGCGGCGGAGCAGATGCCGCCTCGGTAACCTTAACCGGCGCTTACACGGTGGATGGCCAGACCGTTTCTGAAACGGGAAAAAGTTACCTGGCTTCTGAAAACGATCAATCGGCTATTTATGTTTTAAACGGCGGCCAGTTAACCCTGACAAATGCCACTATTTCCACCAGCGGCGCTTCTTCGTCTTCGGATGCCAGTAGTTTTTATGGATTAAATGCCGGGGTATTGGCCGGCGCTAAAAGCAGTATAAATATTACCGACAGCAGCATCACCACCAGCGGCGATGGCGCCAACGGGGCCTTTGCCTCCGGAGAAGGCACCGTGGTCGGCCTGGTTAATTCCAAAATTGACTGCACCGGCCAATATGCGCATGCCGTGATGGCCACCCTGGGGGGCGTATTAAATATCACCAATGTGGATATGAGCACCACGGGGGCCAGCTCGGGCGCCATTGCCACCGATCGCGGCAGCGGCACCATTAACGTCAGCGGCGGTTTGATTAAAACCAGTGGCTCCAATTCTCCGGCCATTTATTCCACCGGCGATATCAACGTTGTTAATGCCACCCTTTCGGCCAGTGGGGCTGAAGCGGCTGTGATTGAGGGGGCCAACAGTATTAACTTAAATAACTCTTCCCTGATTTCGACCCAAGAAGATAAATGGGGCGTGATGATTTACCAGAGTTTTTCGGGTGACGCTGAAGGCAACCGGGGCGATTTCAGTATGACGGGCGGTTCCTTAACCTATACGTCCAGCCGGGGGCCGTTGTTTTATGTCACCAATTCCACCGGTGATATTTTATTGAAGGATGTTGAGATTAAATCGGTCTCCGGTGATTTGTTAAGAGCCGCTGCGGGCAACTGGGGTAATGAAGGCGCCAATGGCGGTACGGCGGTTTTAACTGCCGATAAACAAAGCCTGGAAGGCGACCTGGCAGCGGATGCCATTAGCACAATCGATTTGACTCTGCAAAACGGTTCATCTCTGACGGGGGCGATGAATGCGGCGCACACGGCCAGGGCGGTTAACATCAGCCTGGATGCGTCCAGCGCCTGGATTCTTACGGCTGATTCATATGTGACCACCATAAAAAACGCGGCCGGTTTTTCGGGCTCTTCCATCGGCAACATCAGCGGTAATGGCCATAATATTTATTACGAACCGACTTCCAACCCCGATTTATCTGCCAAAACCTACAATTTAAAAAGCGGAGGATATCTTAAACCGCTCGAATAACAAACACCCGGCCCAATTAAATTCAGCTCCATCCGCCTTCTAATCTAAAGACGCTTGGAGCTGAAAAACGTTCAGGATATATGTCATTTTTTGGCATACCTGTATGGTATAGTAAAAAGTGTAAGATTTTACAGGCAATAGAGGGAAAAAAGATGATCAACGTTGAAAAGATTTTATCCTATGAAAATGAAATTTTACCCGACGTGGCGCCTTCGCTTGAAGATCAGGATATTCAACAACTGGTTGATTGGTTGAACGAGAAGGATGATAATCTGCGTTATAAATCTTTTTTACTGCTGCAAAGCAGGTCGCAAATTTATAATGACGTGTATGATTATTGGGATGTGTTTGTAAGCAAGTTTGATCACGTTAATTCATACCAGCGCAGCCTGGGATTAATGTTGGTGGCTGAAAATACCCGCTGGGATGAAGCCGGTAAACTCGATCAATGCTGGCAGCGTTACCTCGATTTTTGTGACGATGAAAAACCGGTCACTGTGCGCCAGTGTATTCAAAACCTGGCAAAAATTGTGCCTTATAAAAAACACTGTTATGACGACATCGTCAAACGGTTAATGAATATAGACATCATGCAGCGCAAAGAAACCCAGCGTAAACTGTTATTAATCGATATCATCACCATCTTAAAAATGATTGAACGGGTTGAAAAACGCGAGGACATTCAAAAATACATCCAGAATGCCATGACCGGCGGCATTCTGGACGTTAAGTCTAAAA
>JAJTBH010000123.1 GCA_021287005.1 Anaerolineae bacterium | reverse complement strand
TAATAACTTGGCATGCAGCGGGTATTGTTTATATGATCGCAGCACAAAAAAAGTAGACAATAAAATTATCACGATCAATGCAGAGATTGCAACCTGTTTGTCCTGCGTCACGAAATAACCGGCCTTCCAGGGTAAAAAATAATCATAAGTCATTACCAGCGCACCGCCAATCACTGAAACGGTCAGACCGCGCGAGATCCATTCGGGGCGTAAAATCGCACAGGAAATTTCACTCAAAATACAAAGCAGAGCCAGGCCAATTAATACATCTACATTTGAATCGTTAAATATCTGTCCGATGCCAAGCGCGCCCACATTAATACCGATCATCAGTACGGCGGCACGTTGTACCTGTTTATTTTTAAACAACCAGAAAATCCAGGCATTGCTCACAAAACCGATCAGTCCCACTATCAGGCTTAATAGCGATGCAAATGTGATTCCGTCGTTGAGAATTCTGGTCAGTATCACCCCCGATACGACGCCAAACGCAGGTGAAAGCGCGCCGCTCATCACCATGCCCACCCGGGCTTTATCCATTTCATTACCGTCAATTAATTGTTTTGTCGCAACCATACCAGCTCCACTAAAATTCAGGGCCCCTCGATGATTTTAATTATTTATACCGCGAATCCTGATTAAGCAAAGGTTTTTGACTCATATTTAATTACAATTAACCAACCATTAACCTGCTGTATCCCCCGTTAAGGTCATAAATCTCATTGACAGGTTTAATAAAACTGTCACCTCACCAAGCGCCAGAGCATAAAAAAAATAATACAAAGCGTGCCGCCCATGTAAGCGCCGCGCATGGCGCGGTGCCCGCTTTCCGCGTCGTTTGAACGCCATAAACGCCGGCCAAAAAAGATCACCAGACCCGTATAAGCCCCGGCCGTAATCACAAAATCGATGCCCGGCCAACCGTTTATAAAGGGCAGCAGGCTGGAAAGGATCGCCACAGCCCAGAAGATCAGGCTCATTCGCAGGGCATAAACGCGCCCCTTTACCAGCGCAATCGAACGCGAGCCGCGCTGTTTGTCGCCCTCCGCATCCATAGCGTCTCCGGCAATCTCCTCACCCAGGTCCAGAAAAAAAGCCATCAGGCTGAAAGCCCAGACATACACGTTCCAGGGTGCATTAACGCTGATCGCTCCAAAAATGAAAGTCATGCCCACCGAACAACTCACCATCAGGTTACCGAGCAGACCGGCCTGTTTGGCGCGGCAGTTGTACACAAAACCGATTACCCACAACAACAGGGCCACCCCAAAAGCAGCCATATTTAAAGCCAGTGCGCAGGCCAGGCCCGCCAGGCTGGTAAACACCGTCAGGCCGATCACATCCGCCGGGCTGACATCACCCGCCGGCAGCGGCCGGTGCGGTGCATTAATTTTATCCACCTCATAATCAAATAAATCATTCAGGATTAATGCCGTGCCTGAAAGGAAAAAGACACAGGCAAAAGCCAGGAGCGCATGCGATAATGTGGGCAAACCATCCACCGCCAGGATTTGCCCGGTCAGCGTGCAAATGCCGGCCGCCAGTGAAAGCTCCGGCCGAAATAAACGCCGCATGCCGCTAAGTTTTCTGCGTGATAACGACATCTGAAGGTTAACCATTTAGGGCTGCCCGGTCTGTAAAGCGTCAAACCGGTGGATTTCATTAAGATGTGCCTGAAATAACGGCACTGCAAAAGCGAAAAACTCGTTGTAGATGCGCGCCACTTCATTAATATCCAACGGCAGCGCGCCCATAAACTGCTGCAAATTAATCCCATCCAGGGCGGCCACCATCAGCAGCGCCAGGGGTAAATCTTGCGGCTGAGGTTGGGTGCCGAAGACAAAATTAAATAACTCAGCCGTACGCTGCATTTGTTGTGCATAATTGCTGGCAAACCGTTCGCGCAGGCCCTGGTCGCCCATGGCAGCCTGCGAAGCCAGGTAAAAACGCAGGTTCTGGTTGCTGTTGTTTTTTAAACGATAGGTCACCCTGCGCGCAATTTCATCCAACACTTCTTCCGGTTTGGCGCCCGGCGCCGCCCGCATTTTAATGATGTCGGCGGTGATGGCCGAGTTGTAATCCATAACGTCGTAAAGAAGTTCTTCCTTGCTTTTGTAATAATAATAAATCGCCCCGGTGGTCATGCCCGCTTCTTCGGCAATATGGCGCATGGAGGTTTTTTCCACACCCAGGCGGGTGATCAATCGCTGCGCGGCTTCAATTATTTTTAGTTTACCTTCATTATTATTCATGCATCTTTCTCCGGTTTTATTCTACCTTAAAAAACAGCTTCTCTTGTTGACTTTCGGGCAGAAATATTTATAATAAAAATACCGAACGTTAGGTATGTAATCAATATTTTATTTTATCCCTTCCAAGGAGGTTTTTACATGTTTTTGTTTGAGCCAATTCCCTGGTATTCCGTTTTAATGTGGTTTGGCGTTCTGGCCGGTTTAATTCTGCTAAATGAACTGGCGCGGCTTAACAAATGGGTGTCCCTGGTCCTTTTCCTGGTTTTACCCGCCGTGCTTACCTTCACCGTCTGGGTGCATACCGCCGTGCCCGGTTCCAGCGTGGGCACCTGGTTTCACTGGGCCAAAGTTTATTCTTCTTTGGCCGGTTGTCTGGGCTTTTTAGCCATCCGTAATATCAAGGGCTGGGGCACCAACAAATTCGCCCTGATGTTTCCGCCTTTGATTCTGGCTATCAATATCCTTGAAGCCGTAGTACGCGACTTTCAGGCTTTCAGTTTTAACGGCCTGGTGGACGGCGTAATGATCATCGGCGGGCCCTGGAATATCATGAACGGCATCGCCGGTCTGATTAACATCATCACCATCACCGGTTGGATGGGCATCTTCATCGGCCGCGACAACAAAAAAGATATGCTCTGGCCGGATATGCTCTGGTTTTGGATTATTGCCTACGATCTGTGGAACTTTGCCTACGTCTACAACTGCGTCTCCGATCACGCTTTTTATGCCGGCGCCGCCCTACTCATTTCGTGCACCATCCCGGCCTTTTTCATCAAAAAAGGCGCCTGGCTGCAACACCGCGCCCAAACCCTGGGCTTCTGGATGATGTTTGTGATGACCTTCCCCAATTTTGTTGACACCTCCATGTTCGCGGTGAAATCATCGCACAACCCGACGGCCTTGTTTGTGGTCAGCGCCCTGGCCCTGGCTGCCAATGTAGCCGTGCTGGTTTATGAAATTTACAAAATCGTTAAAACCAAACGTAATCCCCTCAAGGAAGAAATTTACAGCGATCTGCCGGCTTTCCGGCAGGTGGCCAAATTAAAATAAGAAGTTTTAACCATAACCCGCGAGGGAGCGTCCGGTTAAAAACGGGACGCTCCCTTTTTTTTCGTTTTTCTCCAGGTCTTTCAATAAACGTTATTCTCAAAAGAGATTGTTTTTAATAAAAGAACATGAGGAATATCAAGTTTTCCCTTATAATAAAACATTAGAATAAAAGATCAAACGTGATTATGGGTAAAACAGATTTGGATAATTCTTTAGAAAATTTCTTGGATAATCCCTTAGAAAACTCCCTGGATAATTTTGATTGGTATCAGGATGTGGTTCAAAATGCTCCCGACATATTTAATGTCGTTGACCGGGATGGTACTTTCATTTATACCAATTCCAGAGGCATACCAACACGCGGCGACTCGTTTATTGGAACGACCATCTACGAATATTTTCTGCCTGAATATTATGAAACGGTAAAAGCCAAAATTGCCCGGGTTTTTGACACGGGTGAAATCAGCTCTTATGAACTGGCTTCCGATTATTTGGGCGTTCGCCGGTATTACATGACTAACCTCGCACCCATCAGGCGAAACGGCGAGATTGTGGCCGTTGTGATGTACATTCGTGAAATCACCGATTTAAAACGGATGCAGCATGCCATGGAGGAAATGAACGACACACTCGAAACCCATGTGCAGCAGAGAACCCAAAAATTACAGGAACTTGCCGAACGGCTGCAATTAACCGAAAGACTCAGCGCCGCTTTGCGTCGTTCCAACTGCCGCAATGATGTCTTAAAAATCCTCGGCGAATTGTTTTCTTCTACATTTTTATCCGACACGGCCGGTATCTACCGCGTTGAAGACCAACACCTGTTATTAACCGCTTTTTATAACGATACTTATCACCCCCCTGAACGATTAATAAAATCGGACGATCAATTTTTCTTTTCCCTGTTGGAAGAAAACTCGATCCATTTTGTGCAGGTTCCCTCAGAGCAAAAAGAAAACTGCAATTTTTGCCGTTTCATTCACCGCCAGGATATGAAAACCCTGGTGGTCGTTCCGCTCTGGGCCGAATCATCCATGGTCGGCGTGATTTACCTGGCCTATCGCCAGAGAAAAAATTTCTCCGAAGACGATATTAAACTGATGAACTCATTCGTTGAGGCCGCCGGCAACACGCTGCACCGCATCAATTTGATGAAACAGCTCGAAAATAACATCGCCAACCGCGAAAACCAGCAGCAGATTTTATACAACATCATGGCCATCAGCAGCGTGACCGTGGATATCGAAGAATTACTGCAAAAGATTCTGGACGAAATATTATCCGCCTTAAACTGCGGAATCGGCATCATTCGTATCACCGATAACAACCGCGTTACGGGCACCATTTGTTATCCCGAAGAACTGCCCCCCGAATTTTCCGGCGACCTGCTGTTGACCGAAAAAATGGCACTGGATATACCAACCTATTTTACGGATAAAAATTATATCTTTTTACAAACGCCCAACCCCGGTTTTAAGAACCTGGTCGCCACCATTCGATCCAAGGGAAAGATTTTAGGGATTGTCAGCCTGATCGGGGAATGCCTGGATGAAAAGGATAATGAGATCATCCGCCTGATTACCGGTATCACCGATGAAATCGGGCTGGCGGTTGAAAACGCGCGCCACCGCAAACGCTCTGAAGAGACGCTCTTGTTGGAAGAAAGGCAAAGACTGGCGCGTGATCTGCATGACGCCGTTTCCCAATCGCTTTACGGCCTGGTTTTATCCGCCGATATCAGCAAAAAGTTATTAAGAATCAAAGAATTTGATACGCTGGAAACAACCATTCACGATATTGAAACTTTCGCCTTACAGTCTTTGCGTGAAATGCGCCTGATGCTTTTTGAACTGAGACCGATTTCCTTTGAAAGCGAAGGCTTAACCGGCGCGTTGGATTTAAGGTTAAATACGGTTGAACGCCGGGCGGGCATTCTTACCGACCTTGTCGTTTTGGGTGAGGAACTCATTCCATCGCCGCTGGATATGGAAATTTACCGTGTGGCGACTGAAGCGCTGAACAATGCCTTAAAACATTCGAATGCTTCCCAGATTAAGGTGAATGTACACGCAGACCGCCAGTCACAAATCTGCGACCTGCTTATCAGTGACAATGGCAGAGGTTTTGATATGCGCACCATTAAATCGGGCGGCATCGGCATTCACAGCATGCAGGAAAGGGCCGCGCGGGTCGGTGGAACCCTTACCGTTAGCTCCAACCCGGCTCAAGGAACCAGCGTGCACCTTGTCTGCCCTTTGAACTTAAAAAATTTGGATAAAAAATAAAAATGGCCAAAGAACCCATTAAAGTACTGGTAGTGGATGATCACCCGATCGTCAGAAGAGGACTCATAACGGAAATTAACCTGGACCGTGAAATGCTGGTGATCGGCGAGGCCACAGACGGGTTGGAAGCCATCGCGCAATACCAGGAGCTCAAACCGGACGTGGTGCTGATGGATATTATCATGCCCAATATGGATGGCATCCAGGCCACCAAACACATCATCAACAGCAATCCCGACGCCCGCATCCTGATTTTGACCAGTTATGTCGATGAAGAAAAAATCCTTGAGGCCGTTAAAGCCGGCGCACTGGGATTCATTTATAAAGACAAACACCCCGATGAAGTGCTTGCCGCCATTCGCGACGTCGCCAATGAAGTGCCCGTTTTGGCCCCCACTATTACCCGCAAATTAATGCGCGACTCGAGGACAAAAAAGTCGGAATCACTTGAAAACGAATTAACCGACCGTGAACTGGAAGTGCTTAAACGGGTGGCCCAGGGCATCCCCTATAAAGAGATCGCCCTCCATATGGACGTGCGTGAAGCCACCATCCGGGCGCATGTCAGCAACATTCTGGGCAAGTTATACCTCTCCAATCGCTCGCAACTGGTTTTATACGCCGTCGAACACCACCTTCTGGATAATTAATTTATCCGAAATTTTAATTTAAACCGCCCAACCACCCGCAGCGCCAGCGCATGGTTGTGAGTCTTTCGCCTCAGCGCCTCGCCCCACAAAACACCCCAACCAACACCCCGCGATGCCGGGGGAAGCCTGTTTTATCGCCTGTAATCTAACCAAAGTTTAATAAATCTTCGCGATCGTTAAACAAATGTTTAATTTTTTTTAATCATTTATCCCGGCGGCATTTTGGTATTTGTCCAATGACTCAGAACATAAAAGAAAATACAATGAAAGTTGTGTAATCAGGTAAGTACACAAATTATTAATCCTTTTCACAGGAAAGGTGGAGAAAAAATGGCAGAAAGTAACAAGTTAGTTTCACGTCGAGGGTTTTTGAAGAAGTCCGCCCTGCTCAGCGCAGGGATCGCCGCGGCTGGTGGTTTGGCAGCTTGCAAACCCAATTCAGCCGGCGCTGGCGCCGAAGGCTCATCAACCAAATGGGATAAGGAAGTTGATGTTGTTGTCGTCGGTTCCGGTACGGTAATTTTTGCCGCATTGGCCGCCAAAAATGCGGGCGCTGAAAAAGTTCTCGTTCTCGAAAAGAACGTGGCTTTCGGCGGTACTTCAGCCCTTTCAGGGGGTGGTTTCTGGATCCCCATGAACTACGCCATGAAAGAAGCCGGCGTGGAAGACAATCGCGAAGATGCTTATAAATACCTGACAAACATCAGCGCCGGTCAGTCGACCGATGAACTGATCAATACCTATCTGGATAACGGCCCCAAAATGTTGGAATGGTCCCGCGACGCCTTCGGTTACAAATGGTTAACCACCGCCGGCAAAACCTTCCAGGATTATTATGAAGTGCCCGGTTTCCGCCCCTTTGGCCGCCAGGTCAACCTGTCCAAAGACGGCAAAAACGTCTCCGGCCCCACCGCATGGCAGATTCTGCGCGAAACCGTCGATTCCCTGGGTATCGAAGTTTTAATGGAAACCGCCGGTAAAGAACTGGTCACCAATGAAAAAGGCGAAGTTATCGGTATCCGCGCCGAAGGCCCGGAAGGTAAACTTAACATCAAAGCCAAAAAAGGCGTCATCCTGGGCACCGGCGGTTTTGATTTCAACCGCGACATGACCACCGCCTACCTGCGCGGCCCCATTTTCGCCAGCGTTTCCGTTCAGACCAACACCGGCGACGGCCACCTGATGGCCATGAAACTCGGCGCCGACCTGCGCAACATGAAATCCTGCTGGGGTCTGCCCTGTTTCCCCATCAACGAAGAAAAACTGCAAGGCGAAGCCGACTGGCAGATTTACCGTGGCAAACCCGGCTCGATCGTGGTCAACAAACACGGCCAGCGCATCGGCAACGAAGGCGCCGCCTACCACGTCTTCAACCGTTCTTTCTGGGCTTATGACACCGGCACATTTGAATGGCGCAACACCCCCTCCTACTGGGTGGCCGATTCAACCTTCGCCGAACATTATTTCTTCCCCGGCAGCGGTTACAAAATGGGCGTCGTTCCCGAATTCATCACCAAAGCCGACACCCTGGATGAACTCTGTGAAAAACTGGGCATCGACAAAGACGGCTTAAATGCCACCCTGGAAGTCTTCAATGAGAATGCCACCAACGGTGTGGATCCCATCTGGCACCGCGGTGAATACCAGTTCGATCTGAATACCGCCGGCGACGCCACCGGTCGTACTGACCTGAAGAACCCCTGCCTGGCCCCCATCGCCAAAGGCCCCTTCTACGGTTCCAAATACGTTCCCGGCACCTGCGGTACCAACGGCGGTCTGCGCATCAACGCCAACGCTCAGGTTCTGGATGTAACCGGCAACCCCATCCCCCGTTTATATGCCGCCGGCAACACCAGCGGTTCAGTTATGGGCGATGCCTACCCCGGCGGCGGTTCCTGCCTGGGTTCCGGCAGCGTTTTTGCCATGTTAGCCGGTAAACACGCCGTCACCCTCGAATCACTGTAAACCCTTAACAAACGCCGTCAGAGATCAAAATTTTGATCTCTGACGGTTTTATTATTAAAAGAGGATTTATGGAAAACAATAACGTACCTGCAGAAGAAACCAACACCGGGGATGCACCTGTTACAAAACCGAAGAAAAATTGGATAAAAATCAGCATTGCTGCCAATATTGTTCTTCTGGCAGGGATCGTTTTCGCCCTGGCCGGTATGCAAATTTTGCATCAGAGCGATACCAACCCGGAGTTTTGCCGAACCTGTCACGTCATGGATCGTTACGTTGAAAACTACCTGACCGGCAACACGCTGGCCAATGCGCATGCGCAGGCCGGTGTGCAGTGTAAGGAATGCCACAGCGAGTACGATATTCCGGCAGAGGTCTCATCCGGAATTAACTTCGTTACCGGCAACTACGATAAAGATTTCCCGCGCCGTAAATACGACGACACGGTTTGTACACAGTGCCATATCAGCATGGAACACGTGGCCCAGCAAACCGACTACCTGGTTAAAAACCCGCATCTCAGTCACAATTCCGACCTGAAATGCCGCAACTGCCACATTTCTCACGGCGAACAGATTGACTTCTGTGGTTCCTGCCACGACGACACCGGTCAACGAATGATCGGCGCCGAAATCACGCCGCGCGCGCCCAATCCGTTTGATGATTATCCGGATGGCGAAAATACGAGAACTCACTGATTCTGTTTCTCTTCCCCGATCAGACAGACAAACAGCCCGCGGTTTCGACCCGGGCTGTTTGTCATTTAATTCACCAGTTAAGCGCCCCACCCGCCGGCTGCCAAAAAGTGGGTGTGTTATGTAAAACCCTTTTTTTCACAAAAAAGACCAAACGGTGTTAAAGTTAAGTCCATTTAAACTTCCGCCAGGCCAACCAAAGGGTTCTGCCGGTTTTTTTTACAATATCCAGCTCCTCTTTTTTAAGGTGAAAACATGCCCCACAAACAACGTCTGTTTTTCCGGAATGTCTTTTTAATCCTGCTCGGCAATTTTATTTACGCCGTGGCCGTCACCGCGTTCATATTGCCCAATGGCCTGATTACCGGCGGCTCCACCGGCCTGGCGTTGTTGTTTTATCACCAGTTCGGCCTGCCCATCACGCTTTTTGTAAGCCTGTTTAACCTGCTCATGTTTGTGCTGGGCGCCCTGGTGTTGGGCAAAACCTTTGCCCTGACCACCCTGCTCAGCAGTCTGTTTTATCCGCTGGCGTTGATATTTTGCCAATCCATGCCCTTTTTTAAAGATATGACCTCCGACCCGCTGCTGGCCGCCATTTACGCCGGTTTGTTAATCGGTTTCAGCATCGGCATCGTGATTAAGGCCGGCGCTTCGACCGGCGGCATGGATATTCCGCCATTGGTGATTAACAAAAAAAGCGGCCTGCCGGTGGCGCTGGTGATGTATGCCTTCGATTTCAGCATCCTGCTGGCGCAGATATTTTTTGCCAACAAGGAACAGGTTTTATACGGCATTTTGCTGGTGTTAATTTACACACTGGTGCTCGATAAGGTGCTGTTGTTCGGCCAGGCCCAGACCCAGGTTAAAATCGTCAGCGACAAATACGAAGAGATCAACCAATTAATCACGCGCCGCCTGGACCGCGGCAGCACCCTGATTCAGGCCCAGACCGGCTACCAACGCCGTGAGAGTATGCTGGTGCTGACGGTGGTCTCGAACCGCGAGCTGCCGCGCCTGAACGAACTGGTCCTGTCGATCGACCCGCACGCCTTCATGATCATCAACAGCGTCAACGAGGTGAAGGGCCGCGGTTTTAGCGCGGATAAATCTTATCTGGAGGGGTAGAAGGAGGAATGATTCGTTTGCATAAGAACAAAAATAACCGATGAAATACTAACAGTCGTTCCGAGGAAGCCATTAGTAAATACAAATGCTGAGAATACCTTCTCCGATTCTATAAAAATTTGCCAAGTTCAAAACGATAAAAATCATCTTGATCTTTTCTATATTCTTCAAATGCATCATTCACTTCAAGATTATTATTTGGATCAATAGAAATATTTTTTAGTTGATCATCATTTTCCAAATGATTTATGAGGTTTATAGCTA
>JAJTBH010000122.1 GCA_021287005.1 Anaerolineae bacterium | reverse complement strand
TTAAAATAACAAAATGAACCCCACAATGATATTATTTTAGAAAGCCCGATCAATACTGCCCCCGGGAAAATAATTCATCCTTGAAACCGGATATAACACATTTATTTTACCTAATTTCCTTAATTAATAAAGATTATCAGCATATATTAATCATTCCATTCATTTCTAATTTTTTAAAAGGGTGGGGACGGTAAAAAACTGACTTAAACCTGATAAAAATAAGATTCAATCGCCTGTCCGGATATCGCATTTCAGTGCGGATCATGTAAAATATGGATATAATTGATTCATCATTATTTGAGGCCTTATTTATGAGCAATCAAGAGCGTTTTCAACAGGCTATGAACCAGGGATATTCTGCCGCATGGGATCAGAATTGGGAGCTTGCCGCCGATTTTTTTCGGAAAGCCCTTGAAGAAATCCCGGACCAACCTTCTGCTTTATCCAACCTGGGATTGGCGTTGTTTGAACAACAAAAATACACCGAAGCGCTCTCCTGTTACCTGCGTGCGACCAAGGTAGCCCCCAGTGATCCGGTGCCCTTTGAAAAAATCGCCCGTATATATGAGCGCCAGGGAAAACTCAATGAAGCCACGCAAACTTCCATCAAAGCGGCTGAATTATATTTAAGCAATAAAGACGTGGAAAAAGCGATTGATAATTGGGTGCGAGCGATCAGTTTGCAGCCCGAAAACATGATGGCCCGTACGCGCCTGGCAATGGTTTTCGAACGGATGGGACGCAAAAACGAAGCTATTCGGGAATACCTGGCCACCGCCGCCATTTACCAGCACGCCGGTGACAACAGCAAAGCCCGTCAGGTGGTTGAATATTGTTTGCAGCTCAATCCTGAAAGCCAGGATGCTCACCAAGCCCTGAATTCGATCAAACGTAACCAATCCCTGCCTAAACCTGAAAGGTTGCGTGGCGCAACCGGCCCTATTTTGATGGCCGAAATACGCCAGATGGAAAAACCCGACCCCAGAGAGAAATATATCGATCCCGTTTCGGAAGCGCGTCAAAAGAGCATGGTGCGCCTTGCATCCATGTTGTTTGATTCAGCCGACGATTCGCTCAACATTATTAAACAACCCGGAAATCGTAAAGGCGTTTCAACCATCACCCGGGGCACCGGGGCGCTTTCGTTGGATAATTCCGTTCAGACCCGCATTCTCCTGCATGTCGGCCAGGCCATTGATGCACAAAGCCGAAACGACGATAAACAGGCCGTTGAAAACCTGGAACACGCCATTGACCTGGGGCTTAATGAACCCGCAGCTTATTTTTTACTTGGTTTTTTGCGTAAAAACTCGCAGTCGGATGCATCTCTAAAGAACCTGCAAAAGGCAGTCATTCACACCGATTATGCCCTTGCGGCTCATATTCTGATTGGCCAGATATACCAACAGCTTCAAAAGTATAACCAGTCCGCCGTAGCCTATTTGCATGCTTTAAGCATCGCCGATGCCGCAATTGTACCCCCCGACCAGGCCGAAGAATTACTTCAGTCTTATGAGCCCATCATCGCAGCCCAGGCTGAACAAACCGATAACGAAATTTTGAAAAAATTGTGTATCAACATTTCCAGTCAGGTGATGCGCAACAACTGGCGCGAATATCTCACTTCGGCCCGGCAGCAGCTCCCCAAGGTTGACTCGGGAAGCCTGACCCCCCTGGGAGAAATCTTGTTGGAAAGCGGCGGCAGTCAGGTAGTGGAAGCTATTACCCGTATCCGCAAACTGGCAAGCCTGGATAAAGTTCATTCAGCCCTCGAAGAAGCTTATTACACCTTAAAATATGCACCTTCTTATTTACCCTTACATATTCAAATCGGCGAATTATTAATGCAATCGGGACATGTCCACGAGGCATTACAAAAATTCACGCTTCTTTCCACCCTTTACCAGCTCAGGGGCGAACCCAACCAGGCGGTTCGTTTGTTAACGCGTGTTGTGCAAATGGCGCCGACTGACACCAATACCCGCAGCCAGTTAATCAGCCTGTTAATTGACCAGGGCAAAAATCAGGATGCCATTCAGCAAACCATGAACCTGGCAGGCATTTATTACCAGATGGCCGATCTTGATAAAACCCGCCTGACTTACACCGAAGCGCTGCGCCTGGCCCAACAAACCCGCGCCGAACGGAGTGAGGTTGTGCAAATTTTGCTCAAGATTGCCGATATCGATTTACAACGTTTGGATTTGCGTCAGGCCATCCGTGTTTTTGAGCAGATTCGAACCATTGAACCGGAAGACATTGATGCCCGCATTCAATTGGTTAATCTGGATTTCAGACTCGGGCAGGACAATTCGGCTTATACCGAAATTGACAATTTTATTGCCATTCTGGAAAACAGCGGCAAACGCTCCAAAGCGGTTGAGTTTATGAATAGAATTATTGCTGAAAGCTCCGAAAAACTGGAATTGAGAAAACGCCTGGCTGATTTGCTGGTGAAATTTGGGTCTATCCCTGAAGCAGTCGAGCAGCTGGATGCAATAGCCAACGCCATGTTGGATGCCGGCAATTCGGCCGGAGCCGCAGCCATGATTAAAGCCATTATTGCACTTACCCCGCCTAATATTAACGATTACCAGGATGCACTTAATCAACTTAAGAAAAGAATCGGGTAATTTTTTATTTCCTGCGCATTATTTCCTGAATATAAGTGTACAAAATTTCCGGTAAGAGCCCCTCCTGGCGGAGTTCTTTCCATTTTGATTCGTTAATTGTCAACAGGCGTTCATTCAAACCGGGAAACCGCTGCGATAATAACGCATGCATCGATTTGTTTAATGCGTTTAAATATTGCCATTCGCGTGCATTTACAACCGTCCCCACCAGCATGGCTTTCTGAATATTTTGTAAGACACTGAAAATTTCCTGCAACTTGTTTTGATCGTTTTCCAATTCCTGTTTTAATTCACGATTTTTTTCAACCAGGTCGACAATTTGATCATTGTTAAGTTTCTGATTCATGATCAGGCGTGTCATTAACAGGTATCCCCATTTCGGGTTGGTTAACAAAACCTGCACGTCTGCCGGCCGAAACCCATATACCACGACCTGGTCTGACAAAACTTCCACCGTAGCCGGTCTGGCTGCACTGGATATTAATGATAATTCCCCAAATAAATTAACCGCATCAATCGTAGTAATCAATTCACGTTCTTTACCAAAGTTTTTATACACACCCACCCGGCCAAAACGTAACAAGAAAAAACCTTTTTCATCCTGCTGCCCTTCCACAATGATTGAGGCGCCCTGTTTATAGACCTGCATGTAAGAGCTGAAACGTTCAAATTCGCCTGAAGGAATATCAAACATAGGAATTCTTTCCAATTCAAAAAATTTTATAAAGGACCTATTTCTATTTTTTTCATCCGGTTATGTACTTTATTATTCATTTTATTTTCACTTCTGTCAACCAGAATAGGATAGATGCGATTTATGAGGCCCAGTTCATTTTGCTTTTAGGATATAATTCAATTTATCAGGAAAAGGAACGTTATGGATGAACCAGCTCTGATTTCGGCAGCACAACAAGGTGATCTCGATTCTTTTAATCGACTTGTTTTAAACTATCAGGATGCGGTTTATAACCTCACTTATCGCATCCTTGGGGATGGGGATGGCGCCGACGATGCCACTCAGACCACTTTTATCTCTGCTTTTCGCAGTTTACAGTCATTTAAAGGCGGATCGTTTAAAGCCTGGCTCTTACGCATGGCCACCAACAATTGTCTTGACGAGTTACGTCGTCAGAAAAGGCACCCCCAGACCAGCCTGGAACCCGTCAGAGAAGATGATGATGAAATTTTCGACACACCGGCCTGGTTAAAAGACAACACTGCCGGACCCGAAAGTACCCTGGAAATGAAAGAGTTGGAAGCCGGAATTCAGAATTGTCTGGATGGACTGCCTGATGATTTTAAGGTGGTTGTAACCCTGGTTGAAATTGAAGGGCTTGATTACAGCGAGGCTTCAGACATCATCAAAAAACCACTGGGCACGATTAAAAGTCGTCTGGCACGCGCGCGTTATAAACTTCGCGATTGTCTGCGCGGTTACATGGAACTATTGCCTGAGGAATTTCGTCTAAGAGAGGAGGAAAGCTTATGAACAGGGAAATCTCTTCTTTAGACTGGCAGCGCCTCTCGGATTATCTGGATAATCAACTTTCACCCCTGGAAATATCCAAACTGGAAGATGAAATAAATCAAAGACGAGATCTCAACGATGCATTCGTTGAATTGAAGGCTACCCGCTTTTTATTACACAATCTTCCCCGACGACGCGCGCCCCATAACTTCACCCTTACGATGCGTGATATTCCCGCTCGTCGTTTTAATTTCACCTGGCTTCCCGGATTGAGTTTTGCAACCGTTTTGTCGGCCATCATTTTTATTTTCTCACTGTTTTACCAACCTGTCTTAACCAACCGGTCTGCCTCCCAAACGTTAAGTATCTCCGCCGTTCCCATGCAGGCTGAAGCGGCCGATAAAGCCGCTGCTGAGGTTAATACTCAGGCTGCTCCCATGATCTTCTGGGGGGCGCCGCCCATGCTGGCCACGGGCAAAGGCGGTGGCGGCGGTGGTTACGGCGGCGGAAGCGGCGGCGGCGACGGGAACGCCCAGATGCAGGTTTACGCAGCACCGCCCGTTCCGGCAGCGCCATCCGAAAATCCCGAATCAGCCGCCCCTGCCCTGGCTGCTCCTGCCCCGGAAGACACAAATAATTCCGGATCTGTTACGGCCGCAACTGCTCTGCCGCAAAGTGCCGCCTTAACCGACAGCGGCCCAATTTTAGGCATTCGGCCGACCGAACAACAGGGGCAGGAAATTCCGCAAGCGGTTGCTCTAGAACCTGCCGCACCGGTCACGCCGCCGCTTGCATCAAACAATGTTTTCTATTTGTTTTATATTCAGATTGCCCTGGGGTGCCTGAGCCTCGCTCTGGCAATTTCCACCCTGATTTACTGGCAAAGACATAAATAATGAACACACAGGTCAAATATTGTTTATCGTGTGGTTCGTCTTTAATAATAAAAAATGTTTTCGGAGCCGAACGTCCGGCCTGCCCGGTGTGTGGTTGGATTTATTTTGCCGACCCTAAAGTAGCGGCGGCCATATTTTTGATCCATGATGAAAAAATATTATTAACTCAACGCTCTTATGATCCGTTTAAAAATTATTGGGCTCTGCCGGCCGGGTTTATCGATGCCGGCGAAGACCCACGCCTGGCTGCCGAACGCGAATGCCTGGAAGAAACCGGATTGGTTATAAAAAGCCTCGATTTATTGGACATGTTTAGCGGCCGCGAACACCCCCACGGAGCGGACATTGTGCTCGTTTTTCGCGCACACCTTCTTGAAGGTCAATTATGCGCCGGGGATGATGCCTCGGCCGCCGCTTTTTTTTCGGCCGCCGAACTGCCGCCCCTGGCATTTAAAGCCACGCAACAAATCGTTCAACGTTGGTTGGGTATGCAACTTAAATAAACTTTTTCATTCAGCCGAGGGATCGTTTTTGTAATTAAACGGACTTTTTTCCGGTGAATACAATTTCTTTTTAAGATAATTTTTAATAAAAGGCGGGCACCCATCATCGAGCGCCTTCCGGATCAAACCCAATCCAAGGTTGATCCATAATAATGGAATATAAATCCATTTTTTATTTTCCCAGGCGTAATGAATGCTTTCTGGCACATAAATAATTCGGCGATAAAAATGGGGAATCCATAAAAGAAAATGCACAGCCTTAAAAGGGTGCCGGAAGGTTGTAAATTTTTCCAGGTGTCCGGTTAATTTAAGCATCACCATGGTTCGAATACATTTTTCGCAGCGCGAACAGTTAAATACCCCTTTTCGTTTATCGCGGCAGGTACAGACCCGCAGCATCTCTTGAGCAGGAGCCCAATTTGAAATGGCTTCAGTTCGTTCAAAACGGCTGTAGGGCGTGCCATGTTCAATGGCTTGAAAAGATTCGGATGAAAGCCAGTAATCCAAAATTGGCGCCGACCCCCAGGGTTCACAATCTGAAATGTGCCAGGAAGATGGAACCAGCCAGTGACTGACAAGTTTATCCAGACCCAGACCAACCCCGATTGCCGGGGCTCCATGGGCAATATCCCATTTGATAAAACCGGTTGAGAAATAATGCAAATTGGTCTGGCAGGTTATAAGTTTCACCCCCAGCGGATTTAATTGTTTTTCAAAAACCGCCGCGGTTTCTTTAAAATCAGTTAAATCTTGTAATGGGATATCAAATCCATGCACAAAAAAGGCGTATTTAATTTGAAATCTCTCATCCGGTTGTTGATCCGGTAAATGCGACATTAAAGTAAAACACGAATCAACTCCCCCTGAAAACAAGGCCGCCGTTGATTTTCCAAACATCGTTTCTGAAAGCGGGCTGATTTCATCACTCCGGATTTGGATCAACGAAAACTGCTCCGGGTACCATGCCGTAAAAGCCTTCTGGTATTCCGTTAATCCCCACAATAACCTTGGCGATATCGCACCTTCCAGAACCATCGTTTCGTTTAATACCATTGCCAAAGGTAATAAACTGACAGCAAAAGCGTCCAGCCTGTCGCTGAGATATGGGGCATATTCGGCCGGGTAACGCAACCATGCTTTTGATGGTCTATTTTCAAGCGTTTTATCAAAGGAAATTTCAGCCGAAAATTCAACTTGATCGTTAATAAACGTTATCCGGGGTCTATGAATTATCATCGTTTTTCACTCAAAAATGAAATTTTTTCTCTGCGTCAGGATTGTGCAAACAGACTATGGTCTTCTTTAGGCGCCGAAAATTTATATATAAATCGTTTAATCCATTCCGGGAAGATTTTTTTTAGAAAATAACGTATATATCCCAGACTGATTCCGACCAACACCGCAAAAATATTCTTTTTTGATACCCGCCAACAATATTTTAACACCGACCATTCCCAGCCATAACCGACTTCAAGCCAACGCCCCCAGCGTAAATAATCTTTAAATGTGAAATCCCCGCTGAATGTTGCAAATTTTTCAAGTTTTCCCGTAACAGCCAAAACGACTCGTGTGCGCAAACATTTGGAACAAACACCGCAGTTACATTGGCTGTCATCATGATAACCATTAATACAAACCCGCAGATTTTGTTGAACTTCTTTCCAATCGGCAAGCTCCATCAATTTATCAAAACGGTTGTGAGAAGTTCCGCAATCCAAAAATTCCAGGGACTCCGTGCGCAATAAATGATTGATAAAGGGACTGGTGCCATCCGGCACGATATGATGATAATCGGTGGCCGTGGGAATAATAAATTTGGATAACAAGGGATTCAAAATCATGGCACAGCCAAGCAGCGGCGGCAGCAAAAACATATTGTATTCAATACGATGGGCACTGAACTGTACAAGATTCGTTTTTGCTGTTATTAAGGTTTTACCCAACCGGTCATACAAGCCGGTGTACCGTGCCGCCAGTTCCGAATACATATCCTTATAAATCAGGGGTATATCCGGAGATCCTTGAATAAAAAGCCCATGTGTCAACTGGCTGCCTGTGATAATTTGCTTTTGGTTTTGCCACAACACAAAAAATGAATCAACCCCGCCCGAAAATGCGCTGGCAATCTGGTCGTTTATTCGTGCCGCCGGTGCAACCCTCTGCCGCTCGCTCTTAATCTCGACTAAATTAAACACATTCGGACGCCAGTAACGCAGGATTCTTTGAAATTCATCCGTGCCATACAACAAACGGGGTGACACTTCGCCCCGGCATTCCAATGGTTCACCCAAACACATGGCAACCGGCAGCAAAGCCGCCAAAAAACCATCGCCGCGTTCCGTAACCCAATCGGAATAAAATTCAGGGAAACGAAACCACAGTGTATCGGGCACGAAGGGTTGAGACCGGGCGCTCTCCACCCTGGCCGAAACAATCACTTCGCCGTCTTTTATAAAAATTTCCGGTTGATGAATAATCATTGAACAGGTATTTAAATATCGTTTAATAATTGAGTGGTCTTAAAAATCATAAAACATTTTACTATAAATTAAAAATATATACTTATATGGGGCAATTTTTGCACCCTTCCAACTCTCCCGCGGCAAAAAAACACGGCTTTTGCCCAAGCATCCATTTGCCGGAGAAGGAAAAAACGCAAAGATAAATTCCAACCAAATTTAATAGTCCATCAGGGAGGGGTTAGTCTGGACGGAAGATTATTTTTCTTTATAAACAGGTTCAGTTATTAAAAACAATTAATAAAAACCCCGCCTTCCAACAGGTTAAAATTTTGAGGGTGTTTGTTGCCTTTGTTAAAACAAACCGGCAGCCACATCAATCACAGCCTGCCCTTCACCCAGCAACTTTTGCATGGCTTGAGTTAATTTTCTTCCCAGGATATATTGTTTTAATGATAATCCCGTAACAGTTCTGAAAATTCGATTAAAATGGAACGCCGAAACATTAAATTCATGCGCCAAATCATCCAATGCTAAAGGCGACTGAATGTTATCTTCAACATAATTAACCACGTCCGAAATTAAACCGACATAATAGTTCATTTCCGCCCCGTTTTCTTTGGGTAATGTGATAGTTATAAATTATAAAGGATGCCAGAGCAATTGCCAAACAACTGTAAAACCCAAAAATCGCCCCGAAAAAATATTCTTAAATCCAAATAGCGGTATAATTTATTAGAACAATCTTTCATATTCAGGAATAATAAGGTGGCAAAAACTCCAGAAAAGCCTTCCAAAATTTCTTCAGGGAAAAAACCTGTTAATACCGCCCCCAGCATGGCACGCAAAACCGGCAAAGGATTGGGAACGTTGTCTCCCAATGTTACCCGGCGTTCTCAACGCGAAAAAGATTCAATTGCCCATCAAAGCAGCCAAAACGGATTAAATTTGCCTCGCTGGCATTGGCAGCCCCTCTCGGATGAACGAAAACTCGATGTTTTCGGCATTATCCTGGCGCTGCTGGGTGTATTATTTTTTATCAGCCTCATCACACGTGATAATCCCTTCAGTGGCAGTGTCGCAACCGCTTTATATGAATCCAGCGGTTGGGGAACTTTTTTGCTTCCTTTGGGTTTATTCGCTCTGGGCATCTGGTTTGTGTTAAGAAACAGCAGTCGTCTGCCAATGCTGTCGGTGGAACGTATCTCCGGTATTTTACTGGCATTTTTCACCCTGGTGACCCTCTTTCACATTATCGCCACAGGCGGCATCGAACGTGATGGTGAAATTGACAAACGCGGCGGTGGATTAATTGGCGGCATTCTTGGTCGCATCCTTATCCGCGGTTTTGGTGAAATGGCCACCATCATCATTTTGTTGGCCATGACTCTCATCAGTATTGTTTTGATTTTCGATTTATCCGTGCCGGATATCTGGAAAAAATCCCGCAGCTTTTTTAACCTGTTTCGCAAAAACCCGCACGCCGTTTCAAATGTCAGTGTTATGCCCCCAACCGGCACAAGCATCCCGCCGCTTTATCCCCCTCAAACGGGTAAAACGGCTCAAGATTCCAGCATGGAAAACCTGCCTCAAAATTTTACTCCTCTGGACCTTCAAAACCAACAGGTTGGTCCTTCCCGTCCGGCAAAACCGCAGGCTCAGCGCAGCCCGGCACAATCGACTGTGGCTGCCGCCAATCAGGCTGTGGTTAATAACCCGGGCGGCAATCCGCCTCCACCGCCGGTCGTTCCGGCCGTACCCGAAAAAGTCTGGGAATTACCCGCCCCGCAGGTCATTCTCGACCCACCCACACCGGCCAGCCTGCAAAACGGAATGGAAAAAGACAATGCCGGCATCATTGAAAAAACGCTGGCTTCTTTTGGCGTTCCCGGGCATATCGTCGACGTACAGCGCGGTCCGACCGTAACCATGTATGGCCTGGAGCCGGATTTTATCGAAACCCGCACCGGCCGCACGCGTGTGCGTGTCAGCAAAATTGTCTCTCTGGCCGACGATCTGGCGCTGGCCCTCGCCGCCCAACGGATTCGTATTCAAGCGCCTGTTCCGGGCCGCAACTTTGTCGGTATTGAAGTTCCCAATAGTGAAGTCAGTCGCGTGTCGCTTCTGGAAGTTCTTGAAAGTGAAGCCTTTAAGAAAATTAAATCGCAGCTCAAATTTACCCTGGGTAAAAATGTATCCGGCAGCGCCATTGGGGTTGACCTGGCCGCCATGCCGCACCTGTTAATTGCCGGTACCACCGGGTCCGGTAAATCGGTTTGTGTTAATGCCATCCTGGCCTGTTTATTACTCAACAATACCCCGCTGGATTTGCGGCTTGTGCTGGTAGACCCTAAACGCG
>JAJTBH010000121.1 GCA_021287005.1 Anaerolineae bacterium | reverse complement strand
GAGAGACTAAATCAGAAGCAAACTTTGGATGTTTTCTCAATATTGTCCATTCTTCTGGTGTCAGCGGGCCCGGTTTCAATAATATCGAATCCGGAATGCCCATTTTGCCAATATCATGCAGTAAAGCGCCGCGCCGGATGTGAATCAGATTCCTCTCATCGATACCCATCAATTCGGCCAGTTTTAATGTTAATTCCGTTACGCGCTGGGTGTGTCCCTCGGTTTCCTTATCGCGCAAATCCAACGCGTCAGACCAACCCTGAATGGTTGCGTCATATGCCAGCGATAGTTCCACATTCGATCGTTGTAAATGCGAAAATAATTCTGCGTTATCAATGGCTATCGCTGCCTGTCCGGCAAGAGTCTCAAGAAAAGACAACCAGTCAACATCCGGGGTAAACCCATACCGGTGGAAAACCTCTAAAACGCCTTTAACCTGCCCTTTGGCAATAAGTGGCGTACAAAATACCGATATAAAACCTTCACGTTCAAAGTGGGGTGGTTTTTGAAAGGTGGTTAAATTTTCCGGAAGATCCGATATATGAATCGTGTGTCTTTCCAGGGCGGCATTTCCGGCAAAACTATTTCCAATACTTACTTTTGTCTGTGGAGGAACCGGATTTTTGAATCCTCTCTCACTGGCAAACTTAAAATTCGCTGCATCGCGATCCAATAACAGAATATCAGCCGCATCTACTTTTAACTGATCGATCACCTGATCCAATAACATTCCCATCGTAAAGTTGATATCCAGGCTGTTGGTGATGGCCTGGTCAATCGCCCGCAGCGCAGCCAATCGTTTCAGGCTGTTATTTATTTCATCAAACAATATGGCATTTTTTAATGCCGCTGCCGCCCGTTCTGCGAGCAATTGTAATGAAGTAATATCACCTTCAGATAAGTTATCAGCCGATACACCGCCCATAATCATAAAACCGAGAGTTTGATCTTTTAGACCAATCGGGTAAATGTGGATAAACTGAATATCGGGGTTTACGTTAAAGGGCAGCAGTTTAATTGTCTCTCTATTAATTTCGTCGATAATAACCGGTTTTCCTGATTCAATGGCTTTATTTAACATCGGCAAATTTACAGGCAATCTCACACCGACAAAAGAACTGTCCATCTGGCCGGATTCTGCCACAACGACCACTTCTTTTTGCTCTTTTAAAATCTTAAGAGTTACACAAACCCTGCAATGAACCAGTTTTCTGGCATGATTGGCAACAATTTCCATGACTTCATTCTGGCTATGCAAACCGGCCAGTAAATCGCCGATTCGTTGTAAAGCCGACAACTGTTCCACTCTCTGCTTTTCAGCTTCATACAACTCGGCCAGTTTGGCTTCAGATTTTTTCAAATTCTCTTCGGCCTGTTTGCGTTCGGTGATATCTTCCCCGGAGCTCAAAATTCCCGAAACTGCCCCCGAATCGTCCGTCAGAATGGTATTATGCCAGGCAATAAATCGACGGTTCCCCTTCCGAGTTATGACAGTATATTCAATATACTCAATTTTGTCTCGTTGGTTTAACAAAATCTTTTCGTGGATTTTTTTGATTTCTGGCTGTTGCTCACCCGGAATAAAATTTTCAATCCAATCCATCCCGATCAACTCCCGCGGCGTCCCCTCTAAAACCTGACAACCACGCGGATTAATCATGGTTATTTTCCCTTTAAGATCAATTGCCACCATAATCACGGAAGCTACATCCAGGTATTTTTGCGCCCGGTTGCGTTCGATTTTAATCGATGCATTGGCTTGTTCCAGTTTTGCCGTCTCCTCAAGCAGGCGGAAGAGCATACGTTGAGCATGCAAAGCGTCGAACGGGCTCTTTGAGCCTTTATCCGATTTCTGACTGCTTTTTTCTCTTTTCTCCCGTTCCGCCAGTACCCGGTTGATTAATGCAGACATTTCATCAACACCGGCTCCTTTTGGAACGAATGCATCCGCCCCGATATCCAGGCCAAACTCTCGATCTTCTTTGGCACGATAGGATGCCGTCTGCAAAACAACCGGAATATGCTGTAACTGCGGATCCAATTGGATCAGATGGCATAACTCAAAACCGTCCATTTCCGGCATTAAAATATCCGAAATAATCACATCGGGGTTTTCAACCAGCGCCATATCCAATGCTTTTTTTCCATTATTTGCTTCCATCACTTCGAATCCGAGTGTTTCCAAAATTATCCGGGAACGCATTGATTGTGTTGGACTATCATCCACAACAAGTATTTTTTTAGCTTTCACGGTTTACCTCCAAAATAAGTAGTTTCGTTAACGTGGGGGCTATTTGATCGAGGGGTAAAACCTGATCAACAGCGCCGGCGGCCACAGCGGAGCCCGGCATGCCATAAACGACAGAGGTCGCTTCATTTTGAGCAATTACAAATCCGCCCGCAGCATGAATTGAAAGAAGGCCGGAAGTCCCATCGTTCCCCATGCCGGTTAATATCAATCCCACAGCACGCGAACCGTAAACCCTGGCAATGGAATGAAAAAGGTAGGAAGCGGATGGGCGAAAAGCACCGATTGCTTCAGACTTATAATCCAGGATAATGTGCCTGGTTCCATCCACGCCCATATGTTTTCCCTGGGGAGCAATTAAAATATCGTTTTTATTAATTGCCTGTCCATTGATTGCCAGGCTTACTTTTCTGCGGGTTACACTTGACAACCATTCGGCCAATCCTTCGTCGAAGCCAACGGCAATATGCTGCACAATTAAAATGGGTATTCTGAAATCCAAAGGCATGTTTCCCAGAATGGTCGCCAAAGCTGCCGGCCCGCCGGTGGAAACGCCAATGCCAATTATTTCAGGAATTGATTTAATCAGGGGAGGAGGAACAAATGGAGCAGTTTTTTTTCCGTTAAACCGGCGTCCCACGACTTTAACGTCTGCCATAAGCTTGACCATTTTGATCAGTTCTTGTGAAGTCTGCTGAAAACGCGGGCTGTTAGGTCCGGACGGTTTTTCGATCACAACCAGAGCGCCGGCTTCAAGCGCGCGAAACGACAACTTAACTTCATTTTGATCGAGGCTGCTGGTAACGATAATAATCGGCCTTGGCGTTTGCGCCATAATGCGCCGGGTGGCTTCGAAACCATCAATTCCGGGCATATGAATATCCATGGTAACCAGATCGGGGTTTAAGGTTACCGTTTTTAAAACACCTTCCTCTCCATTGTGAGCAATATCGATCACTTTAATTTCAGGATCTGCCTCAAGGATTGATTTAATTAAAAGACATAAAGTTGGTGAATCCTCAACGATTAATACCTTTATCATATATTTTTACCCCATAGTCACACCCATCTTTAATGATTATAAAAGGCGTTTTATCGTATCCAATAAAGCTTGTTGGTCAAACGCACTTTTCACAATATATGCATCTGCCCCGGCTCTGATACCTTGTTCGCGTTCATTGGTTGAGTCGAGTGAAGTGATTAATATGACAGGCAGATGTTGATAATGTTCATCTTCACGAATCTTTTTGGTTAATTCAAAACCATTTAAACGCGGCATGACCACGTCTGAAATCAATAAATCGAAGGTTTCCAACTGCATTTGTGTCCAGGCATCCATTCCATCAAACGCAGAATGCACGTCATAACCGGCTGCTTCAAGAATATTCTTCTCGAGGGTGCGAGTGGTAATGGAATCATCTGCAACCATAATGACTGGATTTTTCACACGAGTTTCTACCGAATCAGCCAACAGTGCATTGTTTTGCATTTTCTTGTTTTCAGCAATATTAATCAGACCTGAAATATTTAATACCGGTATTATTTCACCTGAACCGGTTATCGATGCTCCCGTGATATTTTGCATTCGTAACAACGGGTATGGTAAAGATTTTAAGACCAATTCCTGAGCAAAAATAACCTGGTCAACAATAAATGCCATTCTTTTTTCTGTCGCCCCAACCACAATAACAGGTTGTTTCTCCCCTGCCGCATTATCAGTGGTCTGATTATTTAATTCCAACACCTCGGCCAATCGCCTTAACAGGATGGGCTCATCATTTAATTTGATAACCTGACAGCCCTCCACGGCATGTATATCCGCTTGATTAATCCTCAACATGCGAATGACATTGGTGATCGGAATGGCATATGTAAACGCTTGACCGACAGATCCGAACTTCCAACTGCCGGTTTTCACCACCAAACATAATGTGGTTGCAACCGTAAGCGGCACAGTTAATATAAATTTGACGCCTTTTCCGGGAGCGTTTTCTACATCAATTAAGCCATGTAAACATTCCACTTGCTCACGCACCACATCAAGTCCCACGCCTCTTCCGGAAGTGTTGGTAACGATCGGGCTGGTCGAAAAACCGGAATTAAAAATTAACCATAAGGCATCACGGTCGCTTAAACCTCTGGCTGTTTCTTCGCTCAAAATCTGACGTTTAACTGCGGTCATCCTGACGCCTTCAAGATCAACCCCGGCTCCATCATCCATTATTTCCAACATTAAACTGTCGCCCTGGTGTGATGCCCTAAGCGTTATGGTGCCCTTACGTGCCTTACCAGCCTTACTGCGTTCATCCGGCGGTTCAATGCCATGATCTATACAATTCCTCAACAAATGCAACAAAGGATCTTTTATTTGTTCCAACACGCTTCGATCAACATTTATTTCACCGCCTTCAATTACCAACCCCGCTTCCTTGCCTTTTTCATATGCCAGGTCCCGTACCATGCGGTTATACGTATTAAAAACGGTCGAAACGGGCAGCATGCGCGTTTTATGAATTTCTTCTTCCATAGCATGTGAAATCTGCTCAAGACGGCGGTTATCATGGTCAAAGGTACGAATTAAATGGTTTAACTTATCGCGCAAGTGATGTAAATGTGATTCGTTCTCCTGTAAAAAATCAAAAAGCGGCGAAGATAAACCGGGATTATTTACCTTAATATTTGTAATATTCGTTTTTTGTAAATTTAATTGTCGTCGAAAAGCAGGTTGCACTTTTCGCCAATCAGTCTCCCAAACATTGATGGTTTCCTTAATTTCCTGCAACTCGATCAAATTTTGCATGACGCCCAGGCGGGTTACTTGCAACTCGCCCATCATTGACAATAAGGTGTCCAATTTCCCTGTTGTCAGGCGAATTGTCTCGTCGTTCTTGCCGGTTGGCAAAGGCGATTTTTCAGGTTTTTTTTCATTCCCGGTGATAATTTCAGGGCCTGGACGATTTATTTGATCTTTTTTAACTTCCACCTTTTTATTTTTAGATTTTTTTGGGGATACAGGGCGGTTATTTTCAACGGCGGGTAACAGGTCGGGGGTTATTTTTCTCGCTGATATTTCTTCGCCGCGTGAATTATTCTCAATCTTCTGGTCGGTCTGAACAGGATATTCGGTAATTAATGCCTCAATCTCACCCACCAGGATGGAAGTATCCAACTCCATTGGCTCGGAAGAAGAAATTGCCTTAACATAATTTTCAATCACATCAAAAGCGCGATATACCAGGTCGAATCCGGCTTTTGACAGATTCTTGCGAGTATTTTGTAAGCGCACAAAAAGGCTTTCCAGGTGATGAGCCAGTTTTCCTATTTCATTTAATTCAACTGCCTGGGCAGCGCCTTTTAAACTATGTGTTTCCCGTAAAGTTTCCGCCAGCACTTGAGCATCAAAAGCATCTAAAGGAAGTCCTTCAAGCAGTATCAGGTTTTGGTTAATCCTTTGGATATGCTCTTGAGCTTCAACCAGAAAAAGCGCCATAAGTTGCCGCTGTAAGTCGTCATTCAGTAAGGGGTCCATAACAAAGCCTTTTTATACCTGCTTGCAGAATCATGCCAACGACATTAAATCTTATAAAACTCAATCGATTTTTGTAACTCTTGAGCCATATGATTCAGGTTCTCGGCCGCAAGTTGCGACTGGCGCGCTCCGGCAACAAATTGAATGGTGGCCTGGTTAATGTCTTTCATCGCCTGTGCTATCTGTTCCATGCCGATGCTTTGTTGGTGTGCTGAAGCGGATATTTGTTGGACGGTTTGTGAGGATTCACGAATCGTTTCGGCCAACTGGTTAATCACATCCCCGGCCTGTTGCGCAAGCGTCATTCCGGCTTCAACGCCTTTGGTGCCCTGTTCTGTCGCGAGTACGGCTGCATTGGTCGCCTTTTGAATATCATTTAAAATTGAACGAACCTTTGTTGTTGCCTGTTTGGATTGTTCGGCCAGGTTACGCACTTCCATGGCAACCACCGCAAAACCTTTACCTTGTTCGCCGGCTTTGGCTGCTTCAATGGTAGCGTTTAATGCCAGCATATTGGATTGGTCGGCAATATCGTTTACAGTACTGGTGATCTCGCCAATTTGCTGGGTCTGTTCCGACAACGCCAGAATATCTTGAGCGATTGCCTGGACTTTTTCGCGAATTTCTTCCATACCATCCATAATCGCCTCGACTGATTGGCGGCCCGTTTCTCCAACCGCCACAGAGTTTTGCGAATCATGGGCAACCGAATTGGCTTTTTGTGCAGTTTGTTCGGCAGCCGCGCGCAGTTCGTCAACCGTCGTGGTGGTTTGATTCACCGATGCCGATTGTTCATTGGCGCTTGCTGTATGTTGGCTGACGGCAGCCAGAATTTCTGCCGTGGCGGCTGTTGTGCTATTGGCAGATTCCAGGATTTGAATTGTGATTTTTTGCATGGTTTCGGCAAATTCATCCATCGAACTGGCCAATTCACCAATTTCATCCATACGAGACATTTTTAAACGCACATCCAAATGACCCTGTTTTAAATCTCGCATCATACCTACACCCTGGCCTAAAGGGATGGTGATATTTCGTGTGATAACAACGCCGAAAATCAAAGCAAAAATCAATCCAATTCCGCCAACAATGATTAATAATGTTGACGTTTGGCTAAAAACATCCTGGGCGTAATCCTGACGATTCTTCAACATTGTCAGGTTCATATTGGAAAGGTTGTTGAGATGTAAAGCCACCTCATCTCTTTTTTGGGTAAAACTGCTATCGGGTTGAATTGCCTGTAATGCCTCTTGTGTGTTTCCAGTTTCAATCATGTTGATAACTGATTTTAAGTCTGCCTGATAACTGGCCCAGGTTTCATTAAAATATTTAAGTTCGCTATTTTCTTCGGCGCTTATGGTTTCAATCTGATTAATTAACTCCAATTGGGCGTTAATTTCGGAAACCAGATTGTTTATTTCGTTAATTGATTCATTCTTTTTCTCCGGGATTAAAAACATATTTAACAGATTGGAACGAATCCTGAATAAATCCACCCGGGCTGTAGCCAAATATTCAAGGGGAATTACATAATTGTTATAATTTTGCACAATAATGTTGCTCAGGTTTGAAACGCTTAAAAAACCTACAGCGCCTACCACAACCACGATACTAGCCACGATCAAAAATCCGCCAGTCAACTTAACGCTTGTTTTTACATTGTTCAACCAGTTCATGATTATCCTCCAGGAGAGCTGATTTATCACATTTCGTCAAATTATTTTTTCATCTATCACCAGGCGCGGGTCTGAAAACAATTTTTCCAGGTCAATGATGGTAAATAATCCGCGTGTAATGCCTTCCGTTAGAGTATGTTCCTTAATATTTTTCTTTACCGGTGACGGGCTTATCTCTGCACAGGAAATGTGCTGCACGTCTATAACCCTGTCAACCAGCAGACCAATCAGGTTGCCGCCCTCATTTATTAATACAATATGTCCCGATTTACCCTGAGGTTGTCCGCTGTCGGTTTCTTTTTCAGACGTTATTTCACCAAGTGGAAAGGGTTTAAGACCCAGGAAACAACTTAAATCCAGGAGGGGCACCAGGCGCCTGCGTAAATTTATTAAACCGATCCAAAAAGCAGGCAAACCAGGCAGCGGGGTTAATTTATCAAGGGTAATCACCTCGGATATAAACTTTGTTTCAAGAGCGTATCGTTCTTGACCCAGCGCCAGAACGGCCACTTCCATTTTGTCGTCAAGCGTCTCCTGTTGAAATGTACGCGCCAGGGAGCGCGCGCGCTGTTGCAGAATTTGTTTCGCCCTCTGGTTATCTGCTTCTTCAAATTCCATTTTTTATCAACTCCTTCTGCTTTGAAACAAAATCAAAAAGCTGAGAAATCGTTATTCCATCTCCAGAAGGGACTTTATCTTCCATTGGATATTGTTTTAATATTTCCTCCAATTTTAATAATGTACTTACAGCCTTCTGTGGTTGAGATAATTTCCGAAACAGCCCCGCCATACTAAAATAAGCCAATAGAAATTTGGGGTCCGCAAACAGGCATTTACGGAAGGCAGCCAGCCCTCGTTGGTGTTCACCGTTTTCCTGTAATATCACTCCATGCAAATAATGCGCAGGCGCCAATAGAATATTTTTTTCAATCGCCAGTTCTATCCAGGGCACAGCCTCTGCGAAGCGTTGTTGACTTGCATATGTTCTGGCGATGTAATAAGGGATTAATGCATTTTGACTTTCCTTATTAATCGATCGGCTTCTTGCAAGTCTTTATTAAGCATTTCACCGGTAGCATCCACCGGGCTGAGAGTATTAACCTGGTTAACGTTTTGTGTAATATTGCCTGCTTTTATCGTATTTTTTATTCGTCCGGGCATGATCCGGTTTGCATTTTTTCTTATTTCTATTTTTTGTGAAACGCGATTGACTCTGGCGCTGGTCGTTATTTCCGGCGTATGGTTTCCTTTTTCGCTTTTCTGATAAATAATGGTTCCCGGAAAATTATGGATCCGGAATTTTTGAAATACAGTTTGCGAAGGTTCGGCATGCCCGACAATCAACCATCCATTTTCGCCAAGGGCATCGTATAATGCGTTGGCAATTCGTTGAGATGTCTCTTCTTTAAAATAAATAAAAACATTTCTGCAAAGAATCAAGTCCATCATGGTTGTATTATTTAAGAAAGATGGGTAAACATCTTCGACCAGGTTAAGATAGTTAAAATTAACCATTTCTGCAATGGATGGTTTAAGAATATATTTGTTTCCATTCGTGGCAAAATAGGTCTGTTTAATGTCAGGGGGAGTCTCCTTGCGAAATGATGAAGCTCCAAATTCTCTTTTTTGTGCTTTTTCCAATGCATTTCGGTTAATGTCTGTCGCCAGGATAAAAATATTCCATTCAGACCAATCGGGCAGTAATTTTTTTAATAATATTGCCAGAGAATAAGGCTCCTCGCCTGTTGAACAACCGGCGCTCCAAATGCGTAATTGTTTGTTTGTTCGCCGTCTGTTGATAATTTCAGGTAATATGGTTGTTTCCAGGGCTTCAAACTGTGAGTGATTACGGAAAAAATAAGTTTCACCAATTGTTATTCGACCGATTAAGGTTTCCAACAATTCATTGCCGCGTTTATCCTGATTAATAAGACCCAATAATTCACGCACATCTATCAGATTTATTTGTGAGAGCAATTGGTGAATTGATCTTTCAACTTCAGGTCGACGCACGGCTGGGATTTCAAGACCACTCTTTTTCCGGATCAAGTCTAAAAAACAGGCATAGTCGAGATCATCCATTTCATGTTTGAGGTTTATCGGATCCATTTTCTCTCTCAGGCTGAATTTCTGTGTGAAATCTTTCCGTTCCGGCCATTAATCGCACCAAATCCAAAATGATGATCAATCGATCATCCATGTGCGAGATTGCCTTCACCGGGCGCGCTTTTTTGGTTAACTCATCGGGAGGAATAATAATTTGAGCAGGCAGGGCAATTACTTCGCAAACCTGATCAATAATAAAACCGACGGTGCGTTCTTTATTTTCAGTTATTATGATGGGTGTATTTAATTTCGGGGGACAAACTGACAATCCCAGGCGGGAGCGTAAATCAACAATGGGGGTGATGTGTCCGCGAACATTTACCACGCCAGACAACCAGGCAGGCGCTCTGGGCACTCTGGTAATCTCCACCATGAGCACCACTTCTTTGACATTTTCCAGAGACAGGCCGTAAAAAGCTTGATCAATCTGGAAAATGAGATATTCCATGATTGTTTGATTATCGTCTAACAACAGCTACCTCATTATCCTGATAACAATAATAAATAATAAGTAGCCGGCAACTACGGTTCACCTACCAGTATTCAATTTTAAGAATTCCGCGTTTTTTCCAAAGTTTGTTAACCCTTATCGCGGAAATTTTGGCCAGAAATAAAGCTGAAATGAAATAAGTCGAAAGATATTCACTGACCCACCAATTTTACTGTCGGCATGGCCGAGATTTAATTTCCAATACTCAGTAGCTTAACAGCCGTCTATCTTTCTTTAGGTAAATTCATTATACAAATTTTGAATGACTATTACAAGAAAACGGATATGAAAAACAGGTTTATTCTTGACGTTCCACGAAAAATTGTTTCACGGGATAAGATAAAAAGCGGGATCAATGATAAATTTAGAG
>JAJTBH010000120.1 GCA_021287005.1 Anaerolineae bacterium | reverse complement strand
AACGGTGGAACCAATAACAATACCGGAGCCGCTACCCATTCAAGAACCGGAACCTGTAATTCTGGCGCAGGAGCCCGACTCGGTTATAACACCGGCCGTACCCAGCGGGCCAAGCGCCGCACAAATTGAGGAAGCGCTGCAGGATAATAGCGCCAATGAAACCTATGACGAACTTTCTCGCGACGACGCATTCCTGGCCAAAAAACACGCCGACATGGCGGCACGTTATGCCGAATTGGCCAGTGAATATCAATCGCTGGCGCGTGAACATGCCGACCTTTCCCAGCGCCACTCCGATGTCGCCGCCGAGAAAAAACGCCTTGAGGACGAGAAAAACGATCTTCTGGCACGTAAACGCGAATTAATCAGCCAGATTCACCAGACCGGAAAATCATTGGCGGATATTATTTCAGACACCGGCGCATCTTCTGCCATTATTCTTAAAAATGGCGATCTGGTGGCTCAATTCAGCCAGATGGAACGTGATTCACTTCAAGAAATTGCTTCCACAGTAATTCGGCATTGGGATAACAAAACCAAACGCGATCTGGTACGTTTTATCCGCCTCAGTACCGATAATAACGAATTTTCATTATATGCTTCTTTAATTCGTGAAGATTTTATCCTGGGTTTAATTTACGATCCGGCCACCCCCATCAGTTTAATGCGTTCACAATCAGCCGAAATCACCGACAAACTGGCCGGGGAACCTTTGATTGACTACATTAAACTCCCGGTCGAAGATCTTGAAAAAATATCAGAAGAAGAAAGTTTACCCGTAGATGTGGATGAAGAAATAACGGGGTTGTTTAGCGAAAGTGGCGAAGATGATTTTATTAATGAATGGGTGCCCGAAAGTGGTGATTTAAACTCCGCCGCAAATAAATCCTCTTCAACGCCAACCCCCGATTGGATTGCGGAAAATATTACCAATCAAGGCAGTGATACTTTATCTCCACTGCTCATGGACGTTATTAATCAACTGCAAAAACAACGCGATGCCGTTCAAACGGATTCGTCGGATATTCAAGATGATCTGGGGGTTGAGCAGACTCCTGTTGCACCCTCCCCAACGGCATGGATGGAAAATGCCGATGCACAAAGTATTTTACATGACGTCATGTCACAACTTCAAGAACAGGAAGCGGACAGCCAGCATGAAACGCCGGATATTATTGACCTTGAAGATTATGAAAAGACTTTTGAAATAAAAGCCGAACCGACGACGGATGAAAAAGTTGTTGAGGAGAGCAGCGAAACGATTTTACAAAGCGTTTTACAGCAATTGCAGCAGCAGGAAGAAGCCGTGATTCAAGCCGAAGCTGAAGACGCTTACGAATTGGGTACCCTTGAAATTAACGATTTACCCATGCCGCCGGTTGAAGAAGAAAAAATGGCGGACCAATCGCCAGAAAATTATCCGGTTATCGAATTACCCGCTCCGGAGCCCATCCTGGACGAAACGGTTATTGAAGAATCAGCCTCTGAACCGAGCGCCTTTGAAGAGCCCGATCAAGAGGTGATCCTTCTGGACGCGTATCTAACGACCCACGATGAAAATTCAGCCGAAGATCAAGGAAAAGCGGGCGAGGTTGAAAACAGCACATCATCCGACCTACCCATTCAGACCGGCGAAACTGAAATTTTGCCTGCGCAGGACGAAACACCTGAAACAACGCCTGCGTCAAATCCCATTGAAATATACAGCGAGGAAGTTTTGCAGGATGTGCTTTCCCAGTTGGAAAAGCAGGAAAAATCTGTTGAACACCAGGATTTCCCCTCTTTTGATGAAGGGGATGAAGCTTTGGCCGATATTGATGAAATGATTGAAGAGATCATTCCGAATTTTGAGCCACAAAATTCCGCGACCGTACAAGAAAAAATTACGGAATCAACCAGTGCGGATGATAACGACCTGGATCAGAAAAAAGACATCTTCCATGAGGTTTTAAACCAGCTTCAACAGGCCGACGAAACCGCCGAAGCCATCTCGTTAGACGGGAATGGCAGTTCGGAAGAAAACGTCGAAGAAGTCGATGAGCCTCTGATTTTCCCCTGGGAAGAAGTTGATTCTGAACAACCTGTGGTGGAACGTACGTCGCCCCTGTTGCTTACGCCAACCGAGGAAGATGCACTTTCGCGAACACAACCAATCAAGGTTAAAGCCGAAATTTCACCTGCCGGTTCCGAAAAACTGGTAAAGAATATTGAAGAACATAAAACGGCAATTAATAACTTGCTTTCTCAACAGACTTACACCTGTTTGTTAATCCCCCGTCGCACCGACACGCCGCTCAGCGCTGAATTAAGTCAGATTTTAAGTGAACAGCTCACCCAGATTGCATCCGTTTTTGGCTGGAACCTGGAAAAAATCGAAATACATACCGATTATCTGCTCTGGTCCATTCAGGTTTTACCGGCTGTGTCCGCCACCAATATGATCCGCCTGATCCGCCAGCGCACTTCACGCCGACTTTTCACGCTGTATCCGCAGATGTTGGAGAATAATACCAGTGGAGATTTTTGGGCGCCCGGCTTTCTAACCGTCAGCGGATCTACCCCGCCGGAAAAAATCGCCGTGGAGAACTTCATTAATCAAACTCGCCGTCGCCAGCAGTTGATTAATACCCTCGAAGCCTGATTTAATGATTTTGGGCTAACCCGAAAAATTATACGGCCAGCGGACGTTCATGCGTCTGATCTGGTCGGATTGACGCGCCTGAACCTGTAAAACAACGATACTCATATCGTCATTCGGGCGTCCTTGATCCAGGGCAATCGCTTCCTGCAAAATGGTATCGGCAATTTCTTGCGGTGAAGGTTGTTGTTCATCCATCAGGCTTTCCAACGTGGTGCAGATATCGATACCCTGACCATAATGGTTACCGGCTTTTAAAAGACCATCCGTATTTAATAGAATGGTCGTACCTTCCTCCAGCGAAATCTCGGAGATAAGCGGTTTGATATTCCGGGACGTGCCAATTCTGTTTGAATCCCCGACCACCACTTCGATGCGATCACCCCGGGCAATATAAACCGGAGTGGGATTATTACGGGATATCACCAGGGTATTGGTCTGCAAATCCGCCGATAAAATATCCAAAAAAGCAGATACCGCGCCCCCCCGTTCAGTAAATAAAGCATCCGATGCTGCGCGGGCTGCGGCGCTGTCGCGCACACCGTCGGCAAGCAGTGAAATGACCTTACGGACGACCATGCTGGAAATTGCTTTGGCAACGTGGCCGGACATTTGGGCATCGGCCATTACCACTGAAACGCCACCATTGGGACGTTCAACAATTTCGAGCGTGTCTCCGCTCTCTTCGGAACCATACTGGTTGATTTTGGCGACTGCGATTTGAATTTCCATGTTCTCATTTTACAACAAAAATTCGCTTTTAAAAATGGGAATTTTATCCTTATTAGCTTATTACCTCAGGTTACTTGCCCTACTCATAAACTGGCAACGAGAGTATAATTTTTGCATCGCCAGCCAAAGGCTGGCATTTGTTTGAATTGGAGGATAAAGACGAATGAGTCGCCAAATCGCAAATTTTTTCTTGATCTTGATCCTTGTGGCATTATCCATCTGGGTCAACACCCCCGCTCATCCCACTATTGATATTGGAGGTTTCCAACGCAGCATGGATCTTGTGCTGGGGCTTGATCTTCAAGGTGGTATGCAGGTTATTCTTGAGGCAAAAGAAAATACCAACAGTCCTGTAACCGAAGACCAGCTCAACACGGCCATTAAGATTCTTGAAAACCGCAGCAATGGTCTGGGTGTAAGCGAAGTCGCTTTTCAGCGCGCCGGCCAGAATCGTGTCGTCGGTGAGTTCCCCGGCCTGACCAATACGGATGAAGTATTGGCTGTACTCAAAGAAACCGGTCAGCTTGAGTTCGTTGATATGGGCACCACCCCGCTCTCGGATGGCACCGTGATCATAACCGATCACGACAATCCTCAGCCCGCCGCAGCCGCCACTCCCGAAGTGACGCCGGCTGCCGATGCTGCCGCAGCTACCCCCACTGTGGATGAACTTAAAGCCAAAGTATGGCATTCCATTATGACCGGCGATCAAATCAACACGGTAACCGTGTCGCGATTATCCAATAGCAACAAAATCGTCGTCAATTTTGAATTAAAAGACGAGGGCGCCAAAATCTTTAAAGATTACACCGAAAACAATATTGGCAAATATCTGGCTATTGTTCTCGACAAAAAAATCATCTCCGCTCCGGTTATTAACAGCGCCATTCCCGAAGGCAAAGGTTATATTGAAGGCAAGTTCACTCAGGAAACTGCCAACAACCTGGCCGTACAGCTCCGTTATGGCTCCCTGCCCGTGGCTTTTGATGTGGTTAACAGCAGCGTTGTCGGTCCGACCCTCGGTCAGGACTCCATTCGCAAAAGCGTTATTGCCGGTTTAATCGGTATGATCGTCATCATGTTGTTTATGATCATTTATTACCGCCTGCCCGGTTTTGTCGCCAGCCTGGCGCTCGCCACTTATGCCCTTCTATCCCTGGCGCTTTTCCGCTTCATTCCGGTTACCCTGACCATGCCGGGTATCGCAGGGTTTGTATTGAGTATCGGTATGGCCGTAGATGCAAACATTCTAATTTTTGAGCGTATGAAAGAAGAACTGCGCGCCGGCCGTACTCTGACCAACGCCATTGACCTGGGTTGGAGACGCGCCTGGTTATCCATTCGCGACTCAAACATCTCCACCCTGATCACCTGTGCCATTCTGTTCTGGTTTGGCAGTAATTTTGGCGCCTCCATCGTGAAAGGTTTCGCCTTCACCCTGGCATTGGGTGTGATTGTCAGCCTTTTCACCGCAGTTGTTGTTACCCGCACTTTCCTGCATGTGGTGTTGGACCAAATTAAGTTTTCAGAGCACCCCAAGTGGTTTGGCGCATAGGAGATTAAGGTATGAAATTCAACCTGATTGGCAAACGTTATTTATATTTTTTGATTTCCCTGGTGGTGATCATCCCGGGTATCATCGGCCTGATTCTGTGGGGGCTCCCGCTCTCCATTGATTTCACCGGCGGCAGTATGCTCGAAGTTAAGTTTGAATCGGGCAAATTACCCGAACCTGCCCAGGTCATCGCCCTTTACGAAGAACTGGGTTACAAAGATGCCCGCGTCCAGACCACTTCCGATAGTTCCCTGATCATTCGCACCCGCGATATGGATGGGGAAACCAACACAAAAATGGTCAAAGAAATGGAAAGTCGTTTTAGCGATAAACTGACCATTTTACGTTTTGACTCGGTTGGTCCGTCAATCGGCCAGGAAGTAACCACCAGTGCCGGTATTGCAGTCGCCCTGGCAGCCATCGGCATCCTGATTTACATCTGGTTTGCCTTCCGCAAGATCCCCAATGCTCATCGTTACGGCATCGCTGCCATCACCGCCATGCTGCATGATGTGCTGGTTGTGCTGGGCGTGCAGACCTTCCTCTCACACTTCCTCGGCTGGGAATTTGACTCATTATTCCTGACCGCTCTGCTGACCGTCATCGGTTTTTCCGTGCACGATTCCATTGTGGTCTTTGACCGTGTTCGTGAAAACTCAGGTATTTATCGCCGTCTGCCCTTTGAAACGGTCGTCAACCATTCCATCATTCAGACCCTGGATCGTTCCATTAACACCACTCTCACCGTGTTGTTAACCCTGTTGGCTATGGCGCTTTTTGGCGGCGTCACCATCCGGCACTTCGTGATCATCCTGCTGGTCGGTATTTTCAGCGGTGCATACTCCTCCATCTTCAACGCCGCTCCCATCCTCGTCGTCTGGGAAAACCGCGAATGGAACCAATGGTTCAAACGCAAGGATAACACCGTTACCAACGCCTGATTTATCCTTTAGCATAACGATAAAAAACTCTGGTAACCCTGGCGGGTGCCAGAGTTTTTTTATTGGCGCCGGTTAATTCATTTTTGAGCGGCATTAATCCGCCTGATTTAATTTTCGGAAAACCTTTTAGTTTCTGGTATATAATCAATGCAGATAGAACCGGGATTCAGGATAGTCGGTTGGATTTGTATTGAACACAAAATAATCCACTAACTTTATTTTATTGCCCATTTTAAATTGGTTTTTTGGTCTTTGTACATCATAATCAAAGAATAAAATCATCACGAAAAAACCTTCACGGAATGTTGTTAATAACCGGGAGAGAGTGTTATTTCTACCGTGACGGGGTTGTATTGTGCAAATTTGGACATAATTTTAATAAAAGGAAATGTAGAAGAGGTTATCAGTTTGATTTCACAAATTATTCAGGAGAGAAAAAATTCCATCATGCCCGGATTGAGGGGAGCCCTGTATTATGGCTTCTACTGGGCTGCCATTGCCGCTTTTGATCCTTTTTTAAACGTTTATCTGAACCAGTTGGGATTCACGGGTTTACAAATCGGCTGGATTTCCATGTTAATTCCACTTTTTATCATGTTGATTCCGCCCTGGTTATCGCGTATCGCCGATAAATACGCCATTCGCGTGCGATTATTAACGGCTCATTTGTTGGCAGTCTGCGTAACGCTCATGTTGTTTACCATTCCGCGTACGTTTGAAGCCTTTTTACCCATCGCCATTCTGGTGGCGGTATTACGCAGTTCGGTCGGTCCACTGGCCGATTCCCTGGTTGCCCGCATGGCCAGCAATTACCGCATCGAGTACGGTAATATGCGTTTCTGGGGATCGTTAACCTTTTTTGCTTTTTCATTGGGGCTGGGGTATGTCTGGTCTCTGGTCGGTTTTAACTGGATGTTTATCGTCGCCGGTTTATTGATGCTGCTGGTAGCCGTCAGTGCCCTGTTATTGGATGAGACGCCGCTCGATCCGGCGCTAAAAATCACCACGCAACCCGTTAAAAATCAGAACGGCTACAAGCTCTTTTTACAGGATAAAGGTCTGGTTTTATTAACGCTTTCATCTTTTCTGGTCATCGGCGCCATGAGCATGGCCGGTAATTTTATTGGCATTTATATGGTTTCAATGGGCGGCAACGAAACCTATGTGGGCGCCATTTGGGGTTTTTCGGCCTTGTTTGAAATCCCGTTGATGATTTACGCCAGCCGCATTGCCCGCCGCCTGGGATATACAACCACCCTGCTGCTTTCCTATCTCTTTTGCATCACGGCTTATTTCGGTTATGTCTTCAGTTTCCACCCCATGTTATTGATTTTGTTCATGTCGATTAAAGGCTGCGGATTTGGTTTATTGTTTGTTAATGCCATTACAATCATCGATCGTTGTGCCCCGCCGGGATTAAATACCACTTTCCAGGGGATTTCTTCATCCCTCGTCTGGGGACTCTCGCCGCTATTGGCAGGACCATTAAGCGGGCTTTTATATGAAAGTTACGGACCGATTACACTTTTTATCACCTGCGGCATAATTTGTATTGCCGGTGGAATTTTGTTATTACCCACGTATTCATTATGGAAAAATGTTCAGGCGTAATTTTTAAAAAAAATTGCCGCTCTTACGAAAATCTAATTTTTTAGGATTATATTTAAAGTCAGGTATCTTCCGGATACCAAGATAATTCTTAGAGGGAAGATTTATGTCAAACGAACCTGTTTCACCCAATTCAGTTTCTTTTAAAGCTGAAACGCGTCAGCTCTTAAATATTTTGATTCATTCTTTATATTCGGAACGCGAAGTCTTTTTAAGGGAATTAATTTCCAACGCTTCCGATTCTCTCACCCGGATTAACTTTGAAATGTTAACCAATCGGGAGGTGCTCGATCCTGAAACGGAATTGGGCATCTGGATTACGGTCGATGAAGAGGCGCATACCCTCTCAATTCGCGATACGGGCATCGGTATGACGGCCGAAGAACTGGCCGAGAACCTGGGCACCATTGCACATTCAGGCGCCAAAGCCTTCCTTGAAGCCGCCCAGCACGACAACAAGGTATCCAACGATATCATCGGGCAATTTGGCGTCGGGTTTTATTCGGCCTTTATGGTCGCCGATTGGATTCGGGTCACATCGCGCTCTTACCGGCCCGATGCGCAGGCAGCCAGTTGGTATTCCACCGGTTCAGACACTTTCACCGTTGAACCGGCCGAAAAAAGCGAACGCGGCACGTTGGTTACGATTAAGCTAAAGGAAGACGCCGACGAATTCACAAAAGAATATCGCATCGATTCCATTGTCAAAAAACACTCCGACTATGTGCCATACCCCATTTATTTTGGGCCTGAGAACAAACAAATCAATCGCCAGACGGCAATCTGGCGTCAGGCGCCGCACCAGGTCGAAAAAGAAGCCTACACTGACTTTTACAAACAATTCTCGTTGGAAAGTGAAGCGCCTCTTTTAAAGTTACACCTTAATATTGACGCGCCCGTGCAGTTATACGCGCTGCTCTATGTTCCAGCCAAACAGGAGCACGGCATTTTATCCTTACGCCGCCAGGATGGGATTAAACTTTACGCCCGCAAAGTTCTCATTCAGGAATACAGCAAAGACTTGCTGCCTGAATTTTTACGCTTTGTGCAGGGTGTGGTGGATACCGAGGACCTGCCATTAAACGTCTCGCGCGAGACCATTCAATCCAACCGTGTGATCATGCAAATCAAAAAAGTGGTTACTTCCAAACTGCTTGACCTGTTTAAAAATACGGCCACCGACAAACCCGACGAGTATGCAATTTTTTGGGAGCAGTTTGGTTTATTCATCAAGGAAGGTATTGCCACCGACTTTGAACATTATGATGCACTCCTGCCTTTACTGCGTTTTCATAGTGTGGCGCACCCCGATAAACACATCTCTCTGGACGATTATGTAAAAGAGATGAAAGCCGGTCAGGATAAAATTTATTATATCGTCGGTGATGATGAAAAATCCGTGCTCAGCAGCCCGCATCTTGAAATTTTACGCCGCCACGAAATGGATGTCCTGTTGTTGACCGATGTTATCGACACATTCATGTTAATGCGGCTGGAAAAATATCTCGATTTCCAACTGGTTAATGCTGCCAGTGATGAATTAAACCTGCCCGAAAAAGAAGAAGAGAAAAAAGACGAAGAAACCTCACCCGCCGGTGAAGAAGGCCTGGTTAATCGTTTTAAACAGCAGTTGGGCGAGCGTGTCACCAACGTGCGCATCACCAACCGCCTGGTTGAATCCCCCGCCCGCCTGGTGGATCAAGGTGGTTCGGCAGCCAGTGAAATGCAGCGCGCTTACCGTTTATTAAATAAGGACTTTGAAGTGCCAAAAATGATTCTGGAAGTGAATCCCAAACATCCCATTATTAAAAAATTGGAATCACTTTCAAATGAAGACGCCTTTGCGACGGATTTGATCGAACAAATTTATGAAAACTGTCTGCTTCAGGAAGGTTTGCACCCCAACCCGGCGCAAATGGTCAGTCGCATCCAGAAATTTATGGAAGCATCTTTAAAATAAAAACTTAATCTTTCTTTTCGGCTTAACAAAATTGAAATTAATCCCGCTTAATGACCGGCGGGATTAATTTTTTTGCTTAACCGTCATCAAGCTGCATTATAATTAATGGCAGGTATGGGTTTTTGTTTAAACAAAATTTTGATGATCTTTAATTTCTGCACCTTTACCCGGTCGGATGGTTTTGCGGTTGAGGGTAATTTAATAAAAACCTGATTTTCCATGTTTTTTAGGTTATTCTTTTTTGAGTAATCCGGGTTTGATGTAGCTACAATGACGCAAATTTGTTTTAAGAATCGGAGGAGATTGGAATGGCACGTGAGACATTAGGTTACAGTCGTTTGGAATGGGTTTGCCCCAATTGCGGCGGGAAAAATCCCGGACCACAAAAAACTTGCAGCACTTGTGGATCACCCCAACCGGAAAACGTTCAATTCCAGGCTCCCGAAAAAGAAGAACTCGTTGACTCAAACGAAAGTGAAAAAGCCAAAAGCGGCGCCGACATTCATTGTCCCTATTGCGGTACGCGTAACCCGGCATCTGCGGCCATCTGCAGTCAATGTGGCGGTGATTTAAAAGGCGGAGCCGCGCGCGCTGCCGGACAGGTCATTGGCGCTTTTCAGACGAAAACCTCCACCGAAGTGAAATGCCCTGCCTGTGGTTCGGCCAACCCGGCTTCGGCTATACGCTGTCAAAACTGCGGCGCGCCACTGGCTTCCTCGGCTACCCCACCCCTTGTGGCTAATACCCCCGGAAAGAAATCCTCTCCCATGATATTTATCATCCTGGGAATTATCTTGTTGGTATTGGCTTTTGGTTGTTTCTGGCTGGTCAGCCAGTTTAATAAAAAAACCGACCTGTCCGCTACCGTCCAATCTGTGGCCTGGCAGCGCAGCATCGTGATCGAAAAATACGGTCCGGTCTCAAAAGAAGACTGGAAGGAAAAAATCCCCGCCAACGCCGTTCTGGGCAGCTGCGAGTGGCGTGAACACCATACCCAAAATGAGCCGGCCCCCAATGCCGAGAAA
>JAJTBH010000119.1 GCA_021287005.1 Anaerolineae bacterium | reverse complement strand
GTTTTCGACTGCTGCCATTAAAAACCTCCAATCAAAAGATGGCGGATCAGGAATATTATTTATTATATCGAAGATTTACCCGGTGTGATGTCCAAAAAGTTAATCACAAATTAATTATCCATGACGGTTGTTCCACCGTGTTTATTCACTACTGATAAAATCGGGGATGCCTGAGCGGTATAAGCCCGGTTCTTATTTGGGCAATTAGTAACGTCACGTCGTTTATAACCGGTTTTAAAATCTCGCTGTGCCGCCCGCCAACCTTCCTGTCGGGGCTGTTATTTCTGTCACATCTTTGGATTGTATATTGTATTTTAAAAAATTTTTGTTATGGTTATAAAGGTCATATAGACAGGTGTAAACGTTTTTTATTAAACAAGGAGAAGCATATGAAGATGAAACTGCTGCACGGCCTGGGTCTGGGTCTGATGTTAATCAGCCTGCTGGCTTTGGCCGCCTGTTCCACCCCGGCCGCCGCCCCGGCCGAAAAACCCACCCTGGTGGTGATCAACTGGAAAGATTACGGTTCCGATAACCCCGAAGCCATTAAACAATTTGAAGCCGCCAACAACTGCACGGTTGTGCATGAATATATGGCCTCTGAGGAAGAACTGCTTACCAAAATTCGCACCAGCCCGGCCGGCAAAATCGACGTGATTTTGCCCAATGCCGCCATTTTGCCGCAGGCCATTAAAGACGGTTTACTGGCAGAGATTGACACGAGCAAAGTCAGTAATTTTCCCAAGATTTATAAAAAATTCCTCGACCTGCCCGAGAACAAAAAAGACGGCAAATATTATGCCCTGCCCTGGGTGTGGGGCTCCACAGCGATTGCCTATAATACCAATAAAGTGACCGAACCGATCACCTCCATGTCGGTTTTATGGGATGAAAAATACAAGGGACATGTCGGCATGCGTGACGATTTTAACGATGCCATCATGTCGGCCGCCATTGTGTTAAAACAGGACCCCAATAACCCCGCAGACCTGGAAGCCATTAAACAAAAATTAATCGAACAGAAACCGCTCAACCAGACCTACTGGAAGACCGGCGATGAATGGTCGAAATTTTTTGCCAATGAACAGATCTGGGTAGGCCTGATGTGGAGCGGCCAGGCTGCTTCGATGAAAAAAGAAGGTCAGCCGATTGCCTTTGTGGTGCCCGAAGACGGCGCGATTGGCTGGGTGGATAACTGGGCCGTGGTTAAAGGCACCAATAACTATGACCTGGCGCTTAAGTTTATCGATTTTATGATCAGCGATTCCTTCCAGAAAACATGGGTTGAAAGCGGCGGACCCGCCCCGGTTAACAGCACGGTGGGAGATGCTCTCAGTGAAGACTTTAAGAAAGACGCCGCCATCAGCGAGACCGATCTGAACCGTCTTTATTTCATTTCATATCACGATGAAGCGGTTAAAAAAGCCTGGAATGAATTATGGCAGGAAGTAAAAGCCAAATAACCGTTATTTAAACTTTTTTTGAACACGGGGAACAAGCTGCTTGTTAAAGGCGAGGCTCACCCCGTGTTCTTTTTTATTCCTTCGCAAAAAAAGCGTTCCGGCGGATAATGTGTTAAGATTTAGAGAGCCTTTTAACCCTGGCAGCAGGAGGTGTTTATGAAAAAGCGCGCATTGCTGATGAGCCCGGCATTGTTGATTTTGCTGGCTTTTGCAGCCGCCCCGCTGGTAATTATGTTTTATTACAGCTTTTTATCAGATGCTTACCCGGCGGTTTTTACGCTTGAAAATTACACCAGCTTTTTTACCAAATCTTTTTACCTGATGCTCACCTGGCGCACCATTGGCATCAGCGCCGTGGTGACCCTCATTTGCATTTTGATCGGTTATCCGATGGCGTTTGTTTTGACCCGGGTGTTAACGCGCGGCAAAAACCTGATTTTGCTGCTGGTTATCATTCCCTTCTGGTCCAGCCAACTGGTGCGGGTTTATTCGTGGTTAAGCGTGCTGCGCGACGATGGCCTGCTGCATATTTTTTTAAAATGGTTCGGCCTGTTCACCGACAGCGGGCCGGGTATTTTGTTCACCTGGACGGCGGTGATCATTGGCCTGGTGCATATTTTTTGCCCTTATATGATCATCACCGCTTACATGGCCCTGGAAAAAATCGGCCCGGAACTGCTTGAAGCCTCGCAAAATCTGGGCGCAACGCCCGTCACCACCTTTTTTCGCGTTATTTTACCGCTCAGCAAAAGCGGCATCATCACCGGCTCGATCCTGGTGTTTGTGCCCTGCCTGGGCAGTTTCATTGAGCCGCGCATTCTGGGCGGGGTGAACGGTTCCATGATCGGCACCGTCATTCAGGATCAGTTTTTTGAAATTTTTGGCTGGAATTTTGGTGCAGCCATCGCTTTTCTTTTATTGATTCTGGTGCTGGTTTCAATGAGCGTGCTGAACCGGTTCCGCGGAGGCGCTGAAAATGCTTAAAAAGATTTTCGGTTGGGTTTATGTTCTGGCGGTTTTGTTTTTCTTTTACCTGCCGGTGCTGGTGTTAATGGGAATGTCATTTAACGAGTCGCGTTATGGCTCGCTGCCCTTTAATTTTTCAACGATGTGGTATGAAAGCCTGTGGTTAAACCAAAAATTGATGCAGTCCGCCGCCAACAGTATTTTGCTGGCCCTGCTGGCTGCCCTTATTTGTGTGCTGCTGGCCACCGCCCTGGTGTTGGGCGAAGACGGCGCCGGCAAAAAACTGCGCGCCCTGGTAAACGGTTTGATTGTGCTGCCGTTGTTGATTCCCTGGTTAATCCTGGGGCTTTCACTGCTGTTGTTGCAGCGCAGCCTGGGCATCGATAAAAATTATCTTTTCCTTATTATGGGACACGTGGTGGTCTCTTTCCCATACGCCTACCTGGTCATCAGCACCCGCCATGAGGATATGAACCGGGAAATTGTTGAAGCCTCTTACAGCCTGGGCGCCAATGCCTTTACGACCTTCCGGCGCATCACCATGCCCATGCTGGCGCCGGGAATGATTGCGGGTGGTTTTCTCAGTTTTATGATCAGTTTTGATAATTTTGTCACCTCTTATTTCCTCATTCCTACGGGGGACAGCACGCTGCCCATTGAAATTTATTCTTCGGTGAAGTTTGGTTTCACTCCCGAAATCAACGCCATTTCCACCATTATATTAATTTCCACCATGATCATCATTACCGTGATTGCCGTATTGATGCGCTCAACGTTGTTAAAACTGGTGAAATAATTTCAGGAGATTGATATGAGTTTTTTAACCGTCAACAACCTTACCAAATCTTACGGCGACCAAAAAGTTCTGGACGATATTTCTTTTGAAATTGAAAACGGCACCTTTTTATCATTGTTGGGCCCTTCAGGCTGTGGCAAAACCACCACACTGCGCATCATTGCGGGTTTTATTCAACCCGATGCGGGTGAGGTGTTGATTAATGGACAGGTGATTAATCATATCCCCATTCATAAACGGAATATCGGCATGGTTTTTCAGAGTTATGCCCTCTTTCCGCATATGAGCGTGGAACAAAATGTGGCTTACGGCCTGGAACAGCGCGGAATGGCGGCAGCGGATATCAAACGCGAAACCGGCCAGGCGTTGGAAATGGTTAAATTGATCGGGTTTGAAAAACGCAAACCGGGGCAGCTTTCCGGCGGGCAGCAGCAGCGCGTGGCTCTGGCGCGCGCTCTGGTGATTAAACCGACCCTGCTGCTGCTGGACGAAAGCCTGAGCGCGTTGGATAAAAACCTGCGCGTGGAAATGCAGGTGGAACTGCGTTCCATTCAAAAAATGACCGGTATTACCGCCATTTTTGTAACCCACGATCAGGAAGAAGCCCTGACACTTTCAGATAAAATTGCCGTGTTAAATCACGGACAGATTGTGCAGGTGGATACCCCTGAAAATATTTATGAACACCCGGCGAATAGTTTTGTGGCCGGTTTTCTGGGTAAAGCCAACTTTTTTGAAGGGCGGGTTGCGGAGATCCGCGACGGTCTCTGTCGTTTTGAGTTGACCAACGGCGAGATTTTAATATTCGATTACACCGGCCCGGCCAGTGCCGGCGAAACATACACCCTGACCGTACGCCCCGAAAAAATGCGCCTGCTGCCTGCCGGTGAAAGAAACGACGGCATTTCAGGGATCGTGCGGGTGGTGACTTACGCCGGCAACCTGACTCTTTATCGCGTGGAAGCGGCCGGGCAGACGCTTGAAGTGCAGATGCAAAATGCCGGTGGGCACGCCTCCTTCCATGCCGGTGAAACGGCGCAACTGGCCTGGGATCGTTCGAGCTGCCTGTTGCTGCATTAATAAGGGATAGAATATGCTTGCTGACATTTTGTTGATCGGCCGCCTGTTGATGGATCAATATTTGCTGATTAAGCAATACCCTGCGCGCGGGCAGGATGCCGTGATTCGTGAAACGTTTGAACGTGTGGGCGGCTGCACCTATAATGCCGCGGCCACCATTAAAAACCTGGGCGGCGACCCGCTCATCCTTTCACCGTTGAACTGCGATGAACGCGGCGGCCACATGCTGGCCCTGCTGCGTCAGAAAGGGTTTCGTGAAGATTTGCTCTTCACCGTCGATGGCGACACCTCTTATTGCCTGGTGCTGTTGGAAAATGATGGCGAGCGTACCTTTTTGACCTATACCGGCAGCCAGTCTGACCTGATTGGCCCAAAGGGCGCGGCGGCTTTGGCGCTGGCGCCGGCTTACGTGCACCTTTCGGGGTATAGCCTGGTCGAGCAGTCCAACGCCGCTGTTTTAATGCCGCTCCTGAGCGCCTTAAAATCCGGCGGGACAAAATTGTTGTTTGACCCCGGCCCGCTTTGCCGCGAGATACCCCCGCTGTTATTAAACGACATGTTAAATATCAGCGATATTTTTTGCCCCAACCGGGCCGAGTTGTTGGCCATCACATCGCATCTGGGTGTAGGTGAGGATTATTTTACTTCTTCAAGTTACCTGAAAGATGGGCGGCTGGTGTTGATTAAAGACGGCGCTCGGGGCGTAGCCGCTTTTCAGGACGCAGACCGTTATTTCGTGCCGGCCTTTGACGTGCCCGGTGTGGATGGCACCGGTGCGGGTGACAGTTTTGCCGGCGGCCTTCTGTTTGCCCTGGCGCGCGGCGACGATCTTAATGATGCCTTGCGGCTGGCAAGCGCCTGCGGGGCGCTGACGGCGGCGGTGTTGGGCCCGCAGGCCGAATTATCACTGGCAGAAATCGAAACATTAATAAACCGGGGTTGGGAGTAAAACGATGAACGAGACCATTTTTGACAGGGCTTATGGTTGTTTGTTGGGCGTGGCCATTGGCGACGCACTGGGCATGCCGGCTTCTTTTATGTCACCGCTTAAAATAAAAAATGTTTATGGCCGGATTGATGATTTTTTGCAGCCCGCCAGCGAACAGGTGCAGCATGGCAGCCTGGCCGGCGGCACTTTTACCGATGACACCCAGGAGAGCATGATTATTGCTTCGGTATTGATCGAAGCCGGCGCTTTTGATGAAAAGCTCTTTCTGACAAAGATGAAAGAATGGGCAATTAAAACCGATATTTTAAATTCAACCGTAATCGGCCCCAGCACGCGCCGTTTTTTAACGGCCATCCTTAACGACGGGGATGTATATGATGCCGGTAAAACCGGTGATACCAACGGCGGCGCCATGCGGGCTGCACCGATCGGGGTGTTTTATGCCGGCCGCGAAGAAGCGGCCATGCACAGCGCCCTGGCCTTTACCCGCCCGTCGCATGGCTCCAAAGCCGGGCTGGCCTCGGCTTGCGCAATTGCCGCAGCGGTAGCCGCCTGTGTCGGCGGGCAGCGCGACACGGCCCTGGTAATGGATGCGGCCATTCGCGCGGCTGAATATGGTGAAGAAAAAGGTTTTGATATACCTTCTCCTTCGGTGGCTGAGCGGATTAACCTGGTTAAAGAGGTGGTGGAGCAATATCGCGGCCGGGAATTAACCTGGCTGGCCGAAAAACTTTACCGCCTGATCGGCGCCGGAATGAAAAGTTACGAGTCCATTCCGCTCAGCCTGGGCATTTTTTATGCCGCCAACGGCGATTTTGAAAAAGGCCTTTTAACCGCGGTTAATATCGGCGATGATGCCGATACCAACGGCTCCATTGTGGGCGGTTTGTGCGGCGCTTACAGCGGCTCGATGGCCGTGCGTCCGGCCTGGAAGGAAAGAATCGAAAACCAGAACGATGTGGATTTTGACAAAATGGCACGCGATTTATTGGCGGTTTCACAGGCCCTTGCAAAATAATATTCTTCGAGACTTAAAGATTGGAATTCTGGTTTACAAACTGTTATACTCTAATTGGATATTAATTATCCAATTAGAGTATTAATTTAAATAACCGGTTGCAGACACCTGATTTCCAGCGGTTTTTGTTTAAGGAGAAAAAATGTCTCAAAAAATATTTGTTAATCTGGCGGTTAAAGATTTAAATAAATCGATAGAGTTTTTTGGCAAACTTGGTTTTACATTTAATCCGCAGTTCACCAATGAAAACGCCACCTGCATGGTGGTGAGCGAAGATATATATGTGATGTTGCTGGTTGAATCGTTTTTTAAGACCTTTACACCCAAACCGGTCAGCAATGCACATGCGGCCAATGAGGTAATCATTTCGCTCTCGGCCGAAAGCCGTGGTCGGGTGGACGAGTTGGTTAACAAAGCCTTTCAGGCCGGGGCCCAACCATCCGCTGAGACGCAGGAACAGAGTTGGATGTATGTCCGCAGTTTTCAGGACCTGGATGGACACCTCTGGGAGATCGCCTATATGGATGAAAACGCCCTACCCCCGGCCCAGGCGTGAGAAACGGGAGGCGGCGGTGAAAAAGAGTTTTACAACAACGATCTTAAGGGACGATAAAGTAAACGCCACCGGCATTCAGGTGCCGGACGAAATTGTGGCTGCTCTGGGCAGCGGCAAAAAACCCAAAGTGAAGGTCGCTTTAAACGGTTACACTTATCGCAGTACGGTGGCGGTGATGGGGCAGACGTTTTTACTGCCGTTAAGCGCTGAAAACCGCGAGGCGGCGGGTGTTAAGGCCGGCGATACGCTGGAAATAACACTTGAACTGGATACCGAGCCGCGCACTGTCGATATTCCCGCAGACCTGGGGCAGGCTTTGTCTCAAAAAAGCGGGGCCGGTGCTGCCTTTGAAGCGTTATCCTATTCGATTCGCAAGGAATACGTGCGCCAGGTTGAGAGCGCCAAAGCCGCTGAAACCCGCGCCCGGCGTGTCGCTGCAATTGTTGAAAAAATGGGCGAATAAAAAGTGCGCCAAAAATAAACCGGGGCATTCATACTTCTCATCCAAATTTATTCCTGCGCTTTTTGGGATAAATTTTCCTTGGATGTTAAATGGCCTGTGAATATAATAAATTTAATGTTCTTTTGAATCGGTTTGTAACTGAATTTAAAAGAATATTATTTTTATCATTCATAGAAGGCTAACATGAGCATTTACCAGGTTTCCCAGGAATTTTCGGATTTGCGTTGGGGCACAATGATGCCCGTCATGGTGAAAATTGGCGACAATATTGTGCAGCTTCGCGCGCGCGGCACTTTTTCGGTGATTGTCAGTGACCCGGCTGTTCTTGAATCCGGGGCGCCTGCACCCGATGATCTGCCGTTTTATCTGAAAAATTTTGCGGTCAGCGCCATCACCGATTTAATTGGCATTCAAAGTCGCAATCTTTCCAGTGCAGGTGAATTAACTTCTCAACCGCGGGTTTATGAAGCACAGTTTAAAACCCTGTTGGCTGAAAGATTACAAAATGCAGGCGTGCAGCTTAAAGATGCCGTAATAGAGGCCATTGAAAGCCTGTAAAAACATCATTTTATCAATCTGAATCCGGGCTGGTGCCTTGCGCCAGCCCTTCACGTATGGCATACAGGGCAGCCTGAGTGCGGTTGGCAAGGTGCAATTTGTCCAGGATAGCGCCGACATATTTGGCTACCGTATTTTCGCTGATATTAAGGTTAAGCGCGATTTCCTGGTTTGAAAAACCGCGGGCAATCTCACGCAGGGTTTCGATTTCACGCGTTGTTAATAATTCTGAAATTGCCGGCGAGGCGGACTGGTTAAGTTCTCGCATGACTTTAATGGCGATGCGCGAATCCAGGAATGCTTTTCCCTGGGCCACATCCCGAATGGCCTGAATTAACTGCACACGCGGCGTATCTTTGAGTAAATAACCCAGGGCGCCGGCTTTAATGGCCGGAAAAACACGCTCATCATCGGCAAAACTGGTTAACACTAAAATATGGGCTGCCGGATGAGCCTGCATAATTTCAAAGATGGCACTTAACCCATCCATTAACGGCATGACCAGGTCCATTAAAATTACATCGGGCTTAAGTTCAGAAGCCAGTTTTACCGCATCCAAACCGTTGCCGGCTTCGCCCACCACGTGCAAATCGGGTTGAACGGAGAAAATGGCGCTTAACCCCTCGCGCACAATTTCATGATCATCCACAATTAAGATACTGATTTTTGGAGCGCCGCTCATGATTGAACCTCTGCATACCTGGTTCTAAGCGGAATGCAAACGCGTACCCGTGTGCCGTGCCCGATCTGGGAAATTAATTCAAAAAAACCACCCACTTTTTCGGCGCGTTCGCGCATGTTGTTAAGCCCCATGCCCTGGTTGTTTTTTTGCAGCGGATCAAAACCGCAGCCGTTGTCGGCCACTTCAAGCACCAGATTTTCGTTCTGCTGTTGCAGATAAACGGTGATTTCGGTGGCGCGTGTATGTTTTAAGATGTTGTTAAGCGCCTCCTGGCAGATGTGATACAGCGCATTCATCACCGGCGGTGTCATCTTCAGCCCGTCGCCAGCGATCAGGCGGGTGCTCACGTTGGAACGGCCTTCCACCGCTGTCAGACGCAGTTGAATTGCACCGGCCAGACCCACATTTTCCAGCACGGGTGGGCGCAGTTCATAAATATACAGGCGAATTTCTTTAAGCGCCTGGCGCGCCGTCTGCCCGATGCGTTCCAGCATATGAGCCAGATTTTGCGTGCTGCCGTTTTCCAATACCGCCTGTGCGGCTTCAGATAGGGTTACCAGTCCATAAAGCGATTGGGTAACCGAATCATGCAGATCGCGCGACAGGCGTTGGCGTTCTTCATAAACGATGGCCTGCTGACGTAACTGGTTGCTTTGCACAGCCAGCGCCACCTGGCCGCAAATGGATGCAAGTAGATGGATGTCTTCGGGTTCAAATGGGATGGCGCTGTTGTTGAGTAAGATGATTAAACCCAACAAACGGCCTTTAATCTGCATGGGCGCAATTACCAGCAGATTGTTGCCGGCATTGTTTTGCTGCTCCTCCAAAAAATCAACCCCCACGGGTTTTATGATGGATGGTTCGTTTTGTTGTAAAACTTCGTTTAATATTTGATGATTGCCGGGGATAAACTCGATCTGTTCCAGAACTTTTTGAGGAATCCCTTTTTGAAAAGCCAGCTTAAAGTTAACCGGCAGATTTTCGTCGTCATTATTTTCGGTCAGGTAAATGGCGCCCCTATCACAGGGAATAGCCTGCATGGTTTGTTCGAGTGTTTGAGAGAGCAGGTTGTTTAAATTTGGGGCCTGACCGGCGATGTTTGAGACCTGATATAAAATGGAAAGTTCACGTGTGCGCGCGGTAACACGCTGTTCGAGCGTGGCGTTTAATGCTGCCAGCTCAGCCGTACGTTCTTTAACGCGTAATTCGAGTTCATCGTGAGCACGGCGCAAAGCCATTTCGGCGCGATTACGCTCGGTGACATCACTGATAATTAATAATTTTCCGGTGGTCTCGTTCCGGTTTTTGTTAAGAGGAGAAATATGCAGGTCATACCAGAAAATCTGCCCGTTTTTTTCCTGGTTAATGGCCACGGTGCCGGGTGGAGATTCGAGTGCGGTAAAAATCTGCTGCCACACCTTCCAGGGTGAAAACAATTGAGACACGGCGCAGCCTACTTCAATGTCGTCAGAAACGTTTAACATCCAGCGGGCGGCAGGGTTAATATCAACCACCCGCTCAAACGCATCCAATACAATCACACCTTCATTCATTTTATCCACCAGGGTGGCGCGCGCCACCGGCATGAGGTCTAAAAGCTGATAACGCGTAATTCCGATGGTAAAACAAATGCCGGCAATACTGTAACCGATGGGTGAAAAATCTTTGGTTAAACCCGGTATGATTTTGGAAAGATAAAGAAAATTGGTTAATAATGGCAGAAATGCGCCAATAACAACCCACAAGGACTGTTGGCGGTAAACGCGGCTGGATTGGAAATAATAAATAATAATTAAAATAGCCCCGGCAAAAATCAATAAATAAGCCTGAAAGGCATAAACCCAGAACCAGATGCCGTGTTCGGTTACCTTTAACAGCATGTAGGTGGGTTCAACCTTTTGAAAGGTATAACTGACCCATAATTGTGATTGCAGCGGTGGGTAAAGCGCGCAGATCAGG
>JAJTBH010000118.1 GCA_021287005.1 Anaerolineae bacterium | reverse complement strand
TTCAGAGCGATTGAAATTAAATCTTTATCGGCGATGACGTTTATTTCTTTCGGCATGGATAACGTAACCTCCCTTTCGGGATCCGATGATTGTAAAGAATCAAAAATCTTCTGAAACTCCTCAGACAAATTAACTTCAACAAGATTCAATTGTGTTCTTGATATTTGTGACAATTTTAATAATTCATCAATTAAATGCCCCATATGCAAACTTGCAGCCCGAATTTTATTAAAATATTCCTTAAAATCCGGATTCATTTGATCTTGATAATCATCCAGAATAATCTTACAAAAACCATTGATCGTCCTTAATGGTGAACGCAAATCGTGAGAAACCGAATAGGAAAAGGCTTCCATTTCTCTATTTGCTGCGGCCAGTTCTTTTGTCCTTTCCTTAACCCGCTGTTCCAGCTCAACATTAAATCTTTTTATTTGCGCAAATCTGAGGTTTACCAGTGTACCAATAATACAAATTGAAACCAGGTTTAATAACGCAACCACAATACCGGTTATTGCATTCAAATTATGCGATATAAAAACAATAACAGCGATAAAAACAATATTAATTATTATCAATAGTACCCCGATCAAAAATCCTTTTCGAGGAAATCTTAATACCAGGATAATTGTGATGATCGATTCCAATTGAGCAATAATGCCCCGGACATTTTCCGGGGTCTGGATAATCACACAAATAAAATAAAGAACGACAAAAAAAGCAATCCCCGTCCAGGATTCCGTAAGGGTGTCGCTTTCGTTTTCGATACTTTCCAGAAAATGATTTAATAGATTAGAGCTTCTCTTGTGGGGTGTTTCATCAACATCAGCCATAATTTTTTGATTTCATTAAGAAAATAATTGCAAAATTTTATATTAAATAAATTACGCCAACAAATCCCCCTCCAAAAAATAATGACCATAACAAAATTCATTTAATATTAGCATTCTTTCCCCCATTTTACATTATTCTTTACAGTCAATTTTATAAAATGTGTCATTAATGATGGTATTCCATATTAACCACACTGTTACACAACGATTTCTCAATACTCATTTGTTGTGGAGAAAAAAGATTTTCTATCAAGTGCCGATTTAAGCCGGTGCTTTATTGGTTTATTGCGAAATTTCAAAAACCATTAATTTGACCTCTATAATATCGCATTGAACAAAATCGCGCACAGTTTTTAAATGGATTTGGAACAGGATTCCTTTTTTGAATCAAAAAATCACCTTGCGGTGGTTTAGGTGCCCCCAGGGGAATTCGAACACAGTCCCTCCTGTGGGGATCTCCGTTTTGAATCAAAAAACCACCTTGCGGTGGAATTTTAAGTGCCCCCAGAGGAATTCGAATATCATCCCTCGATGGGATCAACGTTTTGAATCAAAAAACCACCTTACGATGGTTTAAGGTGCCCCCAGAGGAATTCGTAATATCATCCCTCAATGGGATCGGCGTTTTGTTTTAGTGCCCCCAGAGGAATTCGAATCCTCGTTTTGGCCTTGAGAGGGCCACGTCCTAGGCCGCTAGACGATGGGGGCCGGAAGTGAAAAAATTTTATCATGCCTTGAAAGGCATGTCAATCATCGCGTTTAACCTGGTAGGTGTCAAAATCGCGCGCCACGGCCGTTGACGGGAAATAAGCCTGGGCTTCCTGCAGCACGTCCCTTTCGCGGTAACGGCGCGAGATATGCGTCAGAATCAGGCGTTTGGCCTGGGCCTGCACGGCCAGTTCGGCAGCACGGCGGGCGGTCAGGTGCCCAAACTGGCGCGCCATATCGGCCTCGTGGTCCAGGTAAGTTGACTCGACCACAATGGCGTCCGCATCGCGGCAAACCGGCACCAGGCTTTCGGTTTCGCCCGTATCGCCGATCATTACCAGGCGCGTACCTTCTTTAAAATCACCCAACACGGCATCCGGCTCAATCGTGCGCCCGTCCGGCAGAGTCACCGCGCGGCCTTCCACCAGGTCGCGCCGCCAGGGACCCGGCGGGACGCCCAGCGCTTCGGCTTTTTCAGCCAAAAACGGCCGCCGTCCCTTTTCCTGGAAAACATAACCCAGAGAATCGGAACCACGGTGGTTCACATTAAATGCGCTGATGTTAAAATCACCACGCTCAAAAAAAGTGCCGGGGCTGATGATATGCAAATTAAGCGGCATGGGCGCCTGCGCACCGCGCAGCACCACCCCATACAGCAGGTCGTGGATACGTTCAAGCGCATTACGGCTGCCGTAAATATCCAATACTTCAATTGTTTCCCAGCGCATCAAAGTGGAAAGTAAACCGGCCAATCCCAGAATATGATCCAGGTGTCCGTGTGTAATTAGAATCTGGTTGAGATTTTTAAAGCCGATGCCCGATTGTAATATCTGGCGCTGTGTACCTTCGCCACAATCCAACAAAAAACGATATTCGTCATGTTTAACCACCTGCGCCGGCAGGCTGCGGTGCACCGAAGGTGCAGAAGCGGAAGTACCCAGAAAAATAATTTCGAACAAAGCCGGTCCTATTTCCTTTCAACAGGAATAATCCAATTTTACCGCAACTTTAGTTCTCAGGGCTGCTTTGCCGGTAAGTCGGCGGTTTAAGAAGAGCTTGTTTGGCTATTAAAACGATAAACGCCTGGATGAGGGGGGCATCCAAACGTTTATCAATATATATTCTACCATAGCCTGATTTAATTACAAGGGTCAAACCCGGATGTTTGTAATAAATTGAGATGATGATCATCATGGCAAAAGCATATTTGAATTATGCTATAAACAATTTGCGGCTTTCATGATATGATGATTTGGGTATACTTTGGCAACTCGATCCGAATTATCTGGTAGTTTTTGGTTGGAGTGGTATGATCGAAAGCGGCACACCTGAATCTTTATTGTTAATCAATAAAATGGCAGATTTTCTGCCGCTGATTATTTTTATGTATGATCTTGAGTCCGAAGAAATCACGTTCCTGAATCGCCAGGGTCAAAACTTTTTCGGTGGACAACATTCATTAATTTATCATTCTGACGGTTTTTTCCAGTCGAATCTGCACCCATCCGATCGACAAGCTTATATTGAATTTTTAAAACGTTGTTTCACGGCTGCCGATAACGAAGCCGTCGAACAAGAATTTCGGTTTAAACAAAACGAAGAATGGCGCTGGTATAACCAGCGCTGCCTGGTTTTTACGCGTAAAAACGATGGCTCAGCCCACGTTCTTTTAAACTTAATAGAAGACATCACCGAGCGCCGGCAAAACGAAGAAATTTTGCTGCGTTTTTCCACCGCGTTAAAAATGACCACCGACAGTATTTTAATTACCGACCTGAGTAATAAAATTCTGGATGCCAATGACGCTGCCATTAAGATGTATGGCGCTGTGCAGCGCGAGGACCTGATTAACCGTGATTGGTTCACTTTTATTAAACCCTGCGATCGCGAGATCACCACAGCCGGCATGCGCCAGGTGTTAATGAATGGGTCTCTAAAAGGCAAAGAACTGCACATCGTGCCCCATCCCGGTCAGTCCATCCCGGTTGAGGTATCCATTTCGATTATTTCCAATGCCCGCCGCGCTTTTGCCGGCCTGGTCATCATTACGCGTGATATCAGCGAGCGTAAAAAAACCGAGGAGCAGTTGCGGTTTATCAGTTCCTTTGACGTACTGACTCACCTGCATAACCGTTTTTCTTTTGAAGAAGAATTAACCGAATTAAAAAACGGCGCCGCCCCCATCAGCGTCCTGATGATCGACGCTGACGGTCTGAAGAAAATTAATGACCATTTCGGTCACGTTAAAGGCGATGAACTTTTAATCAGAACAGCCGATATATTAAACAAGGCTTTTTCACCCAATGATTTTATCGCGCGGATCGGCGGGGATGAATTTGTAGTGCTGCTGCCGGGTGTTTCTCTGGCCGGGCTTGATCAAAGTTTGCAGCAATTAAAAAAAGTAATTAACCTGGATAATAAGGAGCATGCGGATGAACCGCCCATCAGTTTATCCATTGGCGCTTACACCGCCGAAAACCCCGGGCAGCTCCAACAGGCTCTTTTTTATGCCGATGAACGTATGTACACCGAAAAAGCACAAAAAAAGCAGGCTTTGGCCGCTGATTAATTGATATTCCGAATAAATTCGGGCATAATAAGATTATCGTTGTTTTTGTTTTATGGCTATCCGAAAAAACAAAAAGCGGCTTTACCAGCATGGTACAATATTTACGAGATAAAAATTATTAAATAGATCCGTTTTAAACAAGTAAGATGATAAGGGAGAGAGATTATGAAATTTAATAAATTTACACTTCCAATGTTGCCGGCGCTTATCATCGCAGTTTTGTTTTTAACCGCCTGTGAACGCTCTGCATCCACCCCCCCGGTTCCACAGGGCACAGCACAAGGTACAGTTCTGGCAACCGCCACCTTCCATCCCGCGGCGCTCACACTCACCTCTCCCGATGCACAGGCCACCGGTAAAGCCGTTGAAGGCACGGCCGCGCCTGCCGCCGAAACCGCTACACCCGAAGTTCAAAAGACCAGTGATAAAAGCTCACCCTACATGGGCGAACATACCGTTCGTAACGGAGAAACCCTTTATTCTATCGGCCGCGCCTATGGTGTTTCACCTATGGCAATCGCCGAGGCCAATAATATCGCCGCGCCGTATACCATCTATCCCGGTGAAACCTTCAAAATTCCACGCGTGCGCTGGCCGGGCGGTGTGCCGCCGGGCCCGATTGCGCAGACGCAATTTTCACCTGAATTTTAACACCCACTTGATTCGAGTAAAAAGAAACGCCTCTCACGAGGCGTTTCTTTTTACTCGAATGATCATGGTCAGGTAAAGCGCCAGCAGGTGTGCCGCCAGCGTTATCACAATTAATATTTTCATTCCCAGCCAATCTTTAAGCAAACCACTGAAACCGGTTGCCAGCAAAATTAAACCGGTTAATGTATTCAAAAAACCGACGTATAACGAACGATCGTTGATCGGCGAAATATCCAGCAGGATGCTGTTGGATGAAATGGTATAGCCTGTGGAGCGGATGCCGGCAAATATAAAAACCGGAATCAACCAGATCGAAGCAGCCGCCGCCGAGATTTTAAGCGGTTCGGCCAGCAGCACCAATAACAGCACACTGGCAGACATGATCGTACCGGACAGCACCGACAACAACATCACCTGGCGGTTGCCGGTGCGAATGGAAACCCGCCCAAAAATCAAGTTCGAACCCAGGTTTGAGGCAATCGTGATGCCCAGGTAAATGCCCACCATTGAAGGATCGCCGCCCAGAACCTGCTGCACAAAAACTGCAAAAAAGGGAGTTGCCATAGCCGCCACTTCCATCACCGAAAGCAAAATCATAAAATTGCGGTAGATGGTATCGGTTTTTAGAAATTCGAGGGCGCGTTTTAACAACACATGCATGGGTTGAACCGGCAAAACATTTTCGTCGGCCGGCTCGTCAATCATATTAAAAGATATTAACCCGGCCGAGGCAAAAATGAGGTAAAGGAAACTGAGCAGGCCGAAATTATGCGGAAAACTGAGCGGCGACTGTGGGGAAAGCAGCCAACGTACCAACAAACTGGAACCGATGTTAATCGCCCCGCTGATGCCCAAACGCCAGGCAAAAAACTCACCCCGCCGGCGCGATGGAATGGTTTTGCTGACCACTTCCATAAAAGCCAGGCCGTTAACCCCCGATGCAAAAGACGAGATTCCAAAAGTTATAAAAAAGGCAACCAGGAGCGTATGCGGATCGCGAATCAGGTTGATTTCAAGCACCATAAAAACCCAACTGATCATACGCACAACCGTTACCCGCCGGCACAAAACGATTTTCTGCGGCAGGCTCTGCACAAAACCCGACATCCACAATTGTGGAATGGCCCACAGGCTGTCGCGCAGCGGTAATACCAGGCCGACAAACAGAGCCATGGGTGATAACTGGCTGACAAACGCCACCAACACCAGGGTGGGGTCCAACAGCGCTTCACCGATAATGAAAAAAACGCCGTTCATCACCCCCAGGCGAAAATTACGCTGAACCGTTTGTGGCGGAGCCTCATCGGCCAGGCAGGAAATTATAACTTCAGAACTCACAAAAATTTATCCTTGTATATGAGAGCGGTAATCATACTACAAATCCGCATTTTTACGATAGGGATTCATCAAAACGAACCGGGGCTGTCCTTAAAATAGACGCGCTGCCCGGCAAAAAGCAGATTTACCCATCCCGGCGGCGCTTAACATTCCCTTCGGCAAAACCGCCTTTGGCGCGGCTGCGCCGAAAAGCGGGAAGGGAAAAAATAATTCCGGGGTACAAGCCCCGGAACAAGTGAAATAAAGTTTAAGTATCGCCGTGCAAGGCGGGACTCGGAATGGTAGGATGCAGCCGGTTTTTACGACAATTTGATATACGCATTTTCTTTATTTCGTGATTCCAAAATTTAAATGTACAAGTATAATCATTATGAGGAGTATTTACTTATGGCAACCCGTTCTGGAACCAACCTGATTAAACAAATTTCCAACCTCAAAGTAGCACCCGGCTGCCTTGCCATCTGGGGATTGGGGCAAATGGGTGTTGTGCTTAAAGGAAGCAGCCAGAAAATCGTGTATGTTGACCCCATATTAACCGATGTGGTCACACGCCGCATTCCCGGCACAGCCGGGCACTTTGACCGCGATTTTGAAGCTCCCCTACAGCCCCACGAAATCAGCAACGCCGATTATGTTTTTTGCACGCATGAACATCTCGACCATACCGACCCGCTCACACTGGGACCGCTGGCCGTTTCATCACCACAGGCCCTGTTTATCACCAGCGGATGGGCGTCTGATTTGCTGGATGACGCCGGCATTCCCGCCAAACGGCGCATTGTTCCCCCGACTGAGCAAGGCCTCGAACTGCCCGGCATCAGCGCCTGGGCCATTCCTGCCGCGCACTACCAGGTTGAAACAGATCCGGTTAAGGGTCAACGTTGGCTCAGTTTCCAGATCGCCTGCGGCGATACCAGCTTTTTCCACAGCGGTGATACCCTGCTTTATCCCGGTTATCTCGAAGCCATTCGCCGCCTGCCTAATAAAGCCGACGTTGCCATGTTATCCGCCAACGGGCGGGATGCCATGCGCGAAGCCGAAGGAGTCATGGGGAATATGCTGCCCGAAGAAGCCGTTGCCTTATGTTCGGATGCCGGTTGGGATATGCTGCTGGGCGGACACAATGACCTTTTTATCTGGAATACTTTACCGGCCGGCAGCCTGCTGGATGCCGCGCGTGGTCTAAAAAACTATCAAAAAATTCACATTTTGCAGCCCGGCGAGCTTTATTATTATGTTCGTTAGCCGCATGGCCTTGCTTGACAAAGCCCTTTACCAAAGGATATACTGATTTATGCCAGCATTTATTGAAAACTTGGTCTATTAAGGATTGAGGGGTATGCCAGACGCGCAACCACTATTTAAGCAACCCATCTATAAAACCTCCCGGTTCTGGATCAGGGCCGTTCCGCTTTTTTTTCTGTTTCTTTTTATCATCTCATTTAAAGACGACATCGGTCAGCTTTTAGGTGTTTTATGGGCTTCCATGTGGGGAGCGCCGCCCGAAAAGCTTTATACCACCGCTTTTTATGACAGTTTAAGTGTTTTTGGATATAACAGTCTCAGTTTTTTGCTCCTGTTTTTTGTGACAGCCATCATCGTTTCCGGGCAGGCTTTGTTGCCCACCCATAATCTCTACGAAGCCTGGAACACCTTTTTTCATCTACTGCTGCATCTTTTCAGAATGCACGGCCTTGCCATTTTTGTTAAAGACGGCAAGGTGCTTGCCACACCCGAAGATTGGAAACGGCTCGGGCTGGGCGTGATCGTCATCGATTTTAACAGCGCCGTGGTATTGGAAGAACAGGTACCGCCGCCCTCCATTCTGGCGCCTTTTTACCAGGCTCTCGAATTGCTGCTGCGGCTTTTCTGGTTATATCCGCCGCGCCAGTCGCCGCGCGCCTGCCAGGCCGGCATCTCCTTCACCCGCAAACGCGAGCGCATTCGCGGTGTGGTTGACCTGCGGAAACAAAGCCGCGCCCGTCTGGGCGTTTGCGGTTATACCCGGGACGGCATCGAGATGAAATCCCTGGTTTTCACCGTTTTTACCCTGGGCCAGGCAGCCGACGTTTTGCCGGTTGCTTATCTTGGGCAGCGAAAAGCCGAAAACATGCGCGCCATATATTGGAAACGTCGCCCCGACGGCAAAATAGCCATTGTCGCCATGAACGACGAACTGGATGGCGACGACCGCAGCGAGATTCAACTGTTTGCCCAACGCGCCGATGCCAGCCCCGAAATGATGGTTTTTAACGAAGTTTCCGAAGACATTAAAAAAGAATGGTTAAAACAAACTCCGCTAAAATTAACACCGACATTTAACGAACAGCGTGTATTTAATGCCATTTTCACCCAGGCGCGTTCCTCCGAAACATTGTTATCCTGGGATGAAATGCCGGTCAATGTTACCGTCAACCTCTTCAGGAATATTCTGCTGCAGCACAATTTTGATGAAATTTTCCACCCCGATAACGCGCCGCGTTTTCCTTTAAAGGCGCTCAAAGACGAACTGCGGATCAAAGTGCGTAATAACGGCATTCTCTCCTACCAGCTTGTTTTGCACCGTCAGGGCAAACCGCTTACACCCGGCCTTTACGACCCCGCCGAACTTCTGGTTTCCAGGCCGCGTCCATTGACGGCCTCAAAACCCTTGCGCGACCGGGGAATTAAAATGTTGGTGGGCGGTTTTAACGACCTGCTGCCCGTTTCAGAACAGGTGTACCACCAGCGCCTTGAAAACTGGCGCGCCAAATGGGCCAGCCAGACCGAAGAAGCCACTGCCGTGCGCGAATTGGAAGCCAGCCGCATCATGACCCAGGCGCGCAAACAAGGTATAGAAGCCATGACGTCGCAGTTAAAACGGATTTTTGAGATAGAGAATTCCGATGAAGCTATGGCTGTGGCCGTTTTACAGGCGCTTGAAAGCGCCGTCAGCGACCCGCGCACCCGCCAACTCCTGCCATCCGATACGCTCAGCCTGCTGCGTATGATTAATAACCGCCTGGTATCGGACCAGCCCACGAACGACTTAAAGGATTTCAGGTGAGATTATGAGCTTGTGGAGTCGTTCTTCATCCCCCAAGAGCAAACCGGTTAAAGTTAACACCATGCCGCCCGAACTGCTTGAAGAAAACCTGGCGTCATTGGGGCGTATGTTTTTAATTTCCACAATCAGTTTAACCCTGGCTTTTTTTGGCATGATCTGGTTTCCCTCCAACAACCCTCAACCATCGCTCTTTGGGCTGGATTGGGGCAACATGTTACGTTATTTGATTGTGCCGGTGGGAGCCACCGTGTTGGTCATTATGGCCGGCGCCCGTTTTTTGCAGGACGTTTATGCCCTTGAAGGATATGGCCAGGCTGTTAATTACATATTATCTTCTCTTTTTGGTTTTCCGGCTTACCCCGTGCTGGTTATCGATGACGGTGAGCCCAAACTGAAAGAAAACGAAGTAAACCCGCTGCTCATTTTTGGCGGTCCAGGCACCATTTTAATCCAGCCCGGCAACGCCGTCATGTTCCGCGGCCTGCGCCGCCGTTCGCGCCACGGCATTACCAGCTCGGTTTTCCTGCGTCGTTTTGAAACCATCGGCATGATTGCCGACCTGGAAGATCAGGAAGATGTGATCGACGCATTAAAAGCCGTCACAAAAGATGGCATTTTAATCGAGGTTAAAGGCATCAAATATCGCTACCGGGTTATTTCCAATAAACCCAAATCGCTGGACGACCCCTACCCCTTCCTGGAGACGGAACTGGATCGCCTGGCCTATAACATTTCCACCCGCGAACAGGGGCAGCCTACCTGGCGCGCTTATATTCGCCAATCAATTTCAACCTACATCAAGGAACAGGTTAATATCTTTACCATTGATGATTTAACCGCACCACGCACCGATGAAAAAAGCCCCTGGATGGATATTCATAAATTCCTGACCAAAATCGAAAACATTCCCAATATCAGCTCGGTAGGTACGGAAATTATCTGGGTGGACCTCGGCCACATTCACATCGAACCTGAAATTGTGGATGAATCGCGCATCGGCTTTTGGGCCACCGATTGGGTTGGCAGCGCCGAAGCAAAAATGGCTTATGCCACCGGTAAACGCCTGGCCTATCAAGATCAGGCCCGCGCCGAAGCCCAGGCAGAATTAATCATGAGCATCGCCCACAGTCTTGAAGGGATTAATTTCAGCGCCAGTTCTTCTGAAAACGTGCGGAAAATTTTCCTGGCACGTACGGCGGAAATCATCAACTCGTTAAATATTGAAAATAATCCGGGAATGGTGAAAAATGACAACAACGGCAATCGATAATGTTTTTGTTTACCTTAACAAGTTTGATCCATCCAAATTACGCCCGTTAATTGAACCGGGTGTATTAAACATGAAAACCCTGGC
>JAJTBH010000117.1 GCA_021287005.1 Anaerolineae bacterium | reverse complement strand
AAAGCCTGTTAAGCCGGGAAAACGATCCGGCCAATGAGATATTTTACACAGCCCTTCAGCGTAAACAACGTGAAATTCAAGAAAATCTCACCTGCCTGGAGGCGACCAGGAAACAAATCATGGGAGACATTCTTAACCTGGAACAAGGTATTGGCATGCTGGATTATCTCAATCAGATAAAAGTGCAGTTGGTAGAAACCGGGCTTAAGAACATCCTGTTTTTACGGCGCATGATGAACAGCGTCGATTATGCCGGTGGTTACGGAGTTTATTTCGGCAGACTTTATGAAAGAATCGCCGCCGAAAAACTCACGCGGCTCGGTTCTCCCCTCACTATTTACCATAGTCCCGAATACGACCCGGCCGGCAATGACACCGAATTTGCCATTCCGATTGCCGAGAAAGTACGAGGCAGCCGGGATTTACCCGGCGGATTACACGCCAAATGTGTTCTGCAAGGGCCTTATTCTCAATTAACCTCCGTTTATGCGCGATTGCAGGAATGGATGGAAAACAAGGGGTATGAACTGAGCGATTCGCCTTACGAGATATACCTGAACGATCCTTACCAGGATATCTCTCCCGAAAATTTAATAACCGAGGTTTATTACCCGGTTAAGAAAAAATAAGCCGATTGGAGAAATAAACATGCAAATAAATACCTGGCCGACGACCGGATGGCAAACCATAAATCCGGCCGCCGCAAATTGTCGCGCCGAAAAACTGGCCGAACTGGATGCGATCATCCCATCCGCTTACAACAACATCAATGGAATTGTGATTGTGCGCGGCGGAGCTATTATTTTTGAGAGGTATTATCACGACTGCAATGCGTATCAACCTCAACATGTGGCTTCCGTTACAAAAAGTGTCCTGTCGGCATTAATTGGGTTAAGCATTGGCGGCGGTTTTATTAAAAACGTCGATCAAAGCGTATTGGATTTTTTCCCCGAATACACAGCTTCTGTTGATACACCGCAAAAACGGGAGGTGAAACTGCGCCATCTGCTTACCATGACCGCGCCCTACCCGTTTAAAGACTGGGCCGAACCGCTTGATCAGCTCTGCATGCAGCCGGATTGGGCCCAATACATCCTGGAAGGTTTGGGACAAAACGGCCGGATTGGTGATTTTAAATATTCCACCGGCGGAGCGCATCTGCTATCGGCCATTCTGACACGCAGCACGGGATTAAGCGCGCGCGCCTTTGCCAATGAATATTTATTTAAACCCATCGGCATGCGTGAAATAGAAGACAATAAAATGGAAGGTTTTGGTTTTGAGGATTTATTTGGCGCTAAAGTGCGCGGATGGGTTAAAGACCCGCAGGGAAACTCCACCGGCGGCTGGGGCTTAACGCTGACGGCGCGTGACATGGCGCGTTTCGGACTGCTTTATTTAAATGATGGCCGCTGGCAGGGGCAAACCCTTCTCGCCGAAAATTGGGTGCGTGAATCGATGGCTCCCAACGTACATCATTATGGATACCTGTGGTGGCTGCGGGAGGATGCCGGATTCCCGGCCTATCTTGCCCTGGGGGATGGCGGCAACCTTATTGCCTGTATTCCCGACAAAGGCCTGGTGGTTGCCATCACTTCTTTTTTTGTTCCAAAGCCGAAGGAACGTTGGACGTTGATTAAAGATTTTATTCTTCCGGCGCTGCTGGATTAATTTTTTACGTATTTACTCACCAGTAGTGATTTTAGCCCCCAGCCCTCCCCGCAGCGATTGATTCCAATCGAATTTAATGATGCATCGGGGAGGGGCTGAGGTCAAAGTTTTTTTATTCTTGATGGATAGGTCCGGCAACTTATGTTTCACAGGGAAGGATAAAAATCTATTTTTGGAGCAAATGTATTTTTACCGGGGTGAAAGCGCAAATTGGCATATCAGAAACGCTATCCGTCATCATGCAAAACGTTCTTCCTTCCAGATATCGGCAGTGTTGCTATAGCCGGCCTGTTCCCAGAAACCGGCTTTATCCTGTGACAAAAATTCCAGTCCGCGCAGCCATTTGGCGCCTTTCCATAAATAAACGTCTGCCGAACTCTTATGCCCCGGAATGGCGCCCACCACGCCGCGCAGAGGGTAACCGTGATCGGGGGATATCACTTCACCGTCAAAATGGGTGGCCATGAGAAAATTCTCCGAAAGGGCAACTTCCAGAGGAATGTTGGTGGTATAGCCATATTCGGCATGTTGCAGAATAAAACGTGCGTCGGGCAGCAGCTTAACCAACCCGGCTTCCAATAACGTGCGTACGGAAACACCCTCCCAGAGTGTGTCAAACTTGCTCCAGCGGGTGACGCAGTGTAAATCCATTTTTACTCGGGTGCGCGGCAGTTGGTTAAACTCGTCCCAGGTTAAACTGAGCGGTTTTTCCACTCGCCCCCAGGCGCGAAAGTTCCAGGTAACGGGGTTAAAACCGGGCACCGGCCCGTAATGTAAAACGGGAAATTTCTGGGTCAAAGCCTGCCCGGGTGGCAGACGTTTTTCTTCCAACATGCGTTTTTCTTCTTCCTGACGGCGCATGATACTGTTAAACATAAAACACCTCCATAAAATATATAAAGATCGTTCACAGATAAAAAGTTGCCGGAATTCCGTTTACCATTAATTTAATAATGTTTATTTGACGTCCTAAACTCTTTTATTATTACATCCGCGTGGTTAAAATCAATAAGGAATATCATCTGATAGTGTGCAGGAGGTGGCGCATGTCTCAAAATGAACCATTAAGTCCGGAAAAACGAAAACGGGTCATGATCTGGTTAGTCGGCAGCCTGTTATATATCGGCTTAATCGGCCTAGTCTTGTTTCTGTCTGCCGGAACATTGGATTGGATGGGCGGCTGGCGTTTGGTTTTATTAATGCTGGTCTGTTTTACATTCATGGCCGGTATTTTACTGCCGCTGGACCCCGATTTGTTGATCGAGCGCAGCCAGGTGAAAGAAAACACCAAAGCCTGGGATCAGGTGGTAATGCGCGTGATGAACGGCAGCGCCAATTTTTTGACGCCGCTGATTGCCGGCCTGGATGTACGTTTTGGCTGGACCGAACAGATGCCGCTCTGGCTGGTATGCCTGGCGGCGCTGGTGATGACCGTCAGCCTGGGCTTTCAGGTCTGGGCGATGGCGACCAACACCTTCTTTTCAGGAGTGGTGCGCATTCAGAGCGAACGCGGCCACCATGTAATTAATCAGGGGCCCTATCACTGGGTGCGCCATCCCGGCTACCTGGGTATGTTTTTTTATTTCCTGAGCGTTGCTTTTGTTTTAGGCTCATGGTGGTCCTTGCTGCCGGCTGTGGTGGCTGTTTCAGCATTGGTCCTACGCACCTCCTGGGAAGATAAAACTTTGCAGAACGAGTTGCCCGGATATCTGGAATATACGCACGAGGTGCCCTACCGCCTGCTGCCGGGCATCTGGTAGTTAATATGCGCCAATCGCCTGATTTGTCTGTTGAAGAACCGCTCTGGTCGCAGGGCCTGGTTTTGGCCGGCCTGGATGAAGCGGGGCGCGGCGCATGGGCCGGGCCGGTTTCGGCCGGTGCGGTGATTTTGCCGCCTTCATCCGACATATTAACCCTTTTAAACGGCGTGCGCGACTCAAAACAAATGACGCCTCTTCAGCGTGAACGTTGGGCTGAAACGATTAAAATAAAGGCCCTGTCCTGGGGAGTGGGTCTGGCATCCAATGAAGAAATTGACACGATCGGCATTCTGGCGGCCACGCGCCTGGCCATGCGCCGCGCTCTGGCGGCTTTATACCCGCAGCCTCAACATTTATTAATCGACGCCCTGCGTCTGCCCGAAATTTCACTGCCGCAGACGCCATTAATAAAAGGAGACAGCCGCTGCTTAAGCATAGCGGCTGCCTCGGTTCTGGCAAAAACGACACGTGATAAATTTATGTCTCAGGCGGCACAGTTTTATCCGGTTTATGGTTTTGAAAACCACAAGGGATACGGCACTGCCCGGCATTTACAGGCCATGCAGCAGGATGGATTATCACCCATCCACCGCACCAGTTATGCGCCCTGCCGCGCCTTGCAGCCCGGTCAGGAATCCATCGTTTAATTTTCGGGCTGCTGCGTGGTCCGCTGCATCCATCCGTACACCAGTTTGGTTAACTCGGCTGCCAGCGAGGGCACGATTAAAAGCGGCAGCACAATGCTCCAATGCAGCCCGTTGAGGGCATCGGTCTTAAAAATGGTATTAAGAAAAGGCGCGTAAATTACCAGCAGAATTAGTGCTACTGAGGATAATACCGCCAGGTTCATCCAGCGGTTGGCAAACACGCCGATTTTTAACAGGGGGTAATATTCCGAGCGGGCGGTATAAGCGCGCAGCAGTTCGGAGAGGGAAAGGGTGGCAAAAGCCATGGTCTGCGCCAGATGTTCTTCACCCAGGCTGCGCCCGATAAAATAGGCTGCCAGAGTAGCCGCGGTGATGGCGATGGTCTGTACGATAATTCCGGCGGTCATAAAACGGTTGATGATCGGTTCCTTGGGCGGGCGGGGTGCATGGTGCATGATATCGGGATCGCCTTTTTCGGTCGCCAGCGCCAGGGCCGGTGCGCCATCGGTTACCAGGTTTAACCACAGCAGTTGAATGGCCGTCAGCGGTGAGATGCCGGTAATCAGGGTGGCGATAAAGATGATCATGATTTCGGCCATGTTGCACGAGAGCAGGTAATAAACAAACTTGCGAATATTGCTGTAAATCACGCGACCCTGTTCGATGGCCGAAACGATGGAAGCATAGTGATCGTCGGTTAACACCATGTCGGCGGTCTCTTTGGCAACGTCGGTGCCGGTTATGCCCATGGCGATGCCGATGTCGGCGCGTTTAATGGCCGGGGCGTCGTTGACCCCGTCGCCGGTCATGGCCACGATTTCACCGTTGGCGCGCAGGGCGTCGACGATGCGCATTTTATGTTCGGGTGAAACGCGGGCAAAAACGTCGGTGGTTTTAACCACTTCGTTTAACTGCCGCTCGTCCAGTTGATCCAGTTCGGCGCCGGTGCTCACGCGGTGGCCGGGGCGCAGCAGGCCAATGCCTTCGGCTATGGCGCGGGCCGTATTGGCAAAATCACCGGTGATCATAATGGTACGAATGCCGGCCCCCATTGCGCGGCTGAGGGCGGGTTTCACCTCGTCACGGGCCGGGTCGATCATACCGGCCAGGCCGGCAAAAATCAGGTTGTCTTCCAATAATTCGGGGCTGATCTGCTGCGGCAGTTCGGGCACCAGGCGGTAAGCCATGCCCAATACACGCAGCGCCTGGGCGGTGAGATCGTCATTAACGGCCAGTATCTCGCGCCGTTTGGTTTCGTCCAAAGGCTCTTTCTGATTATCGCCGGCGCGATACCGGTTGCAAAGGCTGAGCACCACGTCGGGCGCGCCTTTAACCACAATGGCATACTGTTTTTTGCCATTTTCATCATATACCGGCGAAATATCATCCACCTGCGGCTTAAGCACGGCGTGCAGGGTGATCATACGCTTGCGGGTTGAATCAAACGGAACTTCATTAACCCGCGGGTAGGCTTCGTTCAGTTCGGATGAAAACGCGCCCGCTTTGGCGGCGGCCACCAACAGACTGGCTTCGGTGGGGTCTCCAATGATACGGTAGCTGCCAATGCGTTCGTCTTCCATCACCGCTTCCAGTTGGGCGTCATTGTTTAACAGGCCCACCCAGAGCGCATTTAACAAAGCCGGGTGTTCGGCGGGCTCGATTTTTTGGCCCTGGTTGAAAAAATCGCCGGAGGCGTCATAACCGCTGCCGCCAACTTCATATAACCGGTCGCCGGCCCACAAACGGGTGACGGTCATGGCGTTTTGGGTCAGTGTGCCGGTTTTGTCGGAGCAAATTACGGTGGCCGAACCGAGGGTTTCCACCGAGGCCAGGCGGCGAATGAGGGCGTGGCGGCGCACCATTTCGCGCATGCCCATTGCCAGGCTGATGGTCACCACGGCGGGCAGGCCTTCGGGCACGGCGGCAATCGCCAGGCTGATGGCAACCATAAACATGTTGGTGATGACACTTAAATCGATCTGGGTGGCGCGCAGCAGCCCGACCACAAAAACCAGCGCGCAGACGGCCAGAGCGCCGTAACCGAGCAGTTTGCCCAGGTGATCAAGACGCTGCTGCAAGGGGGTGTCGCCTTCATCCACGTTTTGCAGCATGTTGGCAATTAAACCCAGTTGAGTATGCATGCCGGTGGCGATCACAATACCGCGCCCGCGCCCATAATTAACCGTGGTGCCCATGAAGGCCGTGTTTTTGCGGTCTCCCAGCGGCACGTTTTCGGCGGCGGTGATATGGGTGTTTTTCTGCACGGGCACCGATTCGCCGGTCAGCGCGGCTTCTTCGATGCGCAGGTTAACCGATTCAAGCAGGCGCAAATCGGCGGGTACAAAATTGCCGGCTTCCAGGTACACCACATCGCCGGGTACCAGGTTATAAGACGGTATCGACTGGCGGTGTCCGTCACGCAGCACCAGGGCTTCGGGGGCTGAAAGTTTTCTTAAAGCCGCCAGAGCCTGTTCGGCGTTGCGCTCCTGAATGACGCCCAACACGGCGTTTAAAATCACAATGGCCATGATGGCGGCCGCTTCAATCATGTCGCCCAGTAAGGCCGAGATGATGGCAGCGATGATTAACAAAATTACAATAAAATTGTTAAACTGTGCAAACACCATCTGCAAAAATGTGGCGCGCGCTTTTTCGGCCAGGCGATTGGCGCCGTAAGTATTCAGGCGCTGTTGAGCTTCTTCACTCGACAGGCCCCTTTCAAGCGGGGTTTCCAGGCGCGCCACGGCCTCTTCGGCGCTGATGGCATGCCAACTGATTTTAAGTTGTTGTTTGTCACTGAGGGAAGAAGAATCGTCCATATATTAACCTCACCGGGAAAAATTTTAAGGTAAACCTGATTAAACCAGAACAACTTCTTAAAAAGTTGTTTTTACAGCAGGCATTGTACTACGTTATCGTTTTTACTGCCCCGGAATTAAATGCATAAGGAATCCGTGTTTTTTGTCCGTTTTTTGGATTTGCTGCGGTTATATTTCTGAAGATGCATCTTCAAATGTGGTATTAATGTTGAAAGGAGAATCAATGTCTGAAATCATTTCATTGGACCCGGATGTAAGCTTTTGTGTCGATGAAGATGCAAAACTGGTGTTGGCCGCACAACAAAACCCCAGGGAATTTAAGCGGCTTTACCAGAAATGGCTGGCGCGGGTTTATCGTTATTTCTATTTTCGGGTTGGCAACCAAAAAGATGCCGAAGATTTAACATCTCTGGTATTTTTAAAAGTCTTTGAAGACCTGCCGCATTATAAAAACCGGGGGTGTTTTTCGGCCTGGTTATTTGCCATTGCCCATGCCCGCGTGGTCGACTATTACCGCCGCGGGTTTAAGGAACTGCCGCTAAACGAAATAAACCCCGGAGCGCTGCCGGATGATTTGCTGGCGCAATCGGTTCACCGTGATGAACTGCGTCACCTGCTGCTGGTGCTGCGAAATCTTTCATTGGAAGAGCAGGAGTTAATTCGGTTACGTTTTGCAGCCGAATTAAGTTACCAGGAAATCGGCCAAATTTTAAACCGCAAGGAAGACGCGGTCAGAAAATCGATTTCTCGTTTGTTGGAGCGAATTCAGTCTCAATGGGAGGCTAAAAATGAATAAACAACCTTATGAAAGTCCGCTGGAAAATAAAATCAGCGACGTGATGCACACGGTTAACCCTCGTCAGGATTTTTCAGAATCTTTGTTGAACGATATATTACGGCAGAAAACGCGGTCGTCCGGCGCACCCTGGAAGTTTAGGGGCCGGCGCTGGGCTGCGGCGGGTGTTTTGGCGCTGGTGCTGCTGGCTTCACTGGCCGTGGTGGGTCCTTATCGTGTGGCGGCTGCTTTACAATCGTTGATCGGCTATTTACCCGGCATCGGTTTTGTGGAAGACAGCGCCGGAACTCTGTACCTGGCGCAGCCGCTCACAAGCCGTCAGGAAGGTGTCAGTTTGATTGTAGACCAGGTAGCAGCCGACAGTGAACGCACCACGGTGGCTTATCATTTTGAAGGTCTGCCGCAGACGCCGCAGGGCGAGGTAGTTGCCTGTGTTTATGATGACAACAAAATTCGCCTGCCGGATGGCAAACAACGTTTGCCGGTTGGCGGCGGGCTCAGCGGCGGACAGGCACGCATTGAATTTCAGCCCCTGCCGGCCGGTGTGAAACAGTTTACCCTGTTGGTTGCCATGAACAATAAAGATGAACGCTGCCAGGCGCCTGAAAAGTGGTCGGTGGATATTCCTTTGGGTTCAATGCCGCCGCAGGTAACTCTGATGCCGGTGTACGAAGGGGCGCAGATTGTTCCCACCCTGGCGGCAACGGCTGTGCTGCCAGCCGTAAGCGCAACGCCGCAAAACCCGGCTGGTGATATTCAATTTATAATCGACCGGGTGGCAGAACTGGATGAGGGGTATTTGATCAGCGGGCACAGCGTGTGGAAGAACCCCGATTGGGAGCGGGTGGATGTTTTTCCGGACCAGGTTTCCGTACTGGATGCCGACGGCAACCAGGTGCCCTTTGAGGCGGCAGATGTGGTCAACCAGGACAGTGCTTTTTCCTATCAATTGAGCGGCAAAAACTGGCGCAGCCCGCTGACCCTTAAGGTGAGTTCGGTGTGGGTACAGGGTACGCCGGCCAAAACGAATGATTTTTCATGGGATGCGGGTCTTGAACCCAAAGCCGGGCAGAGCTGGCAGATCAACCGCAAGCTGGAGGCGCTGGGGCTCAGCATCACCGTGCAAAAAGTGTCGGTGACCCAATTGGAAGACGGCGCTAGCGGTGAAAAGACGGATGGATTTGCTTTTGATCTGTTAATTCCCGAAAATATGAACCTGGTGAACCTGGTTGAAAGCGGTTCAACCACACCGCGCACCAGCGTTTCGGAATCAAAAAATGCGCAAAACGGCCACCAGATTTTAGAGGTTGGCTATCCCGACGGGCTGCCAACCGGCAGGTTGACCTATAAAATTGCTTATATGATCTATAATCTTAAAGGCGAATGGCAGACAACCTGGTCCATTCCTCAGATGGTAACACCCTGATTTTGACCTGACCCTGTTGTCGATAACCAAAAACGCCCCCGAATATCGGGGGCGTTGTGCTGTAACAAGTTAGCGGCTGGGGCCGATGTAAGTGCCCGATTCGATTACGCCGTCTTTGGGTATGACCACGATGCCGTCGCGCACGAAATAATAATCCTGGTCGATCTCGGTTCCGGGCGGGAAGGGTAAAATGGTGACGTCGCTGCCGATGCGTGCATTTTTGTCAATAATGGCGCCTTCGATATGCGAATTTCTGCCAATGCCCAGGGCAGGCAGGCTGTCGTTTTCGGTCGGCTGCTGGTAATAGTCGGAGCCCATCAGAATGCAGTCGAAGACTTTAACATTACTCTGCACCTGGCTGCGCAGGCCGATGACCGAATTGCGAATCTGGGCGTCTTTAATGTAACACCCTTCGGCCAGCAGCACATTTTCAAGCGAACTGTTTTCCACGGTTGAGCCGGGTAAAAAGCGCGGGTTGGTATAAATGGGACGCTGCGGGTCGTAAAAATTAAATTTGGCGCCCGAACGGGTTAAAGCCAGGTTGGTTTCATAAAACGAACGAATCGTTCCAATGTCTTCCCAGTAGTCGTCAAAGTCGTAACCGTAAACCGGATAGTGACCAATGGCCAGCGGAATGACGTTTTTGCCAAAATCCTGATAGGTGGTGCTTTCCAATAATTCGACCAGCACGTCGGTATTAAACAGGTAAATACCCATCGAGCCCAGGTAAGGGCGCTGCGGGTCGTCGCGGCTGACCAGGTCGGCCAGCAGGCCCGGTTCGGAAGGTTTTTCAGCGAAACGGGTGATGCGCATTTCGGGATCACGTTTAAGGATGCCAAAACGGCCGGCCTCGCTGGATAACACCGGCTGCACGGCCACTGTGATGGCCGAACCGGTTTCCCAGTGGAATTTGGCCATGGCGGCGTAATCCATGCGGTAGAGGTGGTCGCCGGCCAGAATAAGCACGTGTTCGGCGCGGGTTGATTTAATTTCAAACAATTGTTTACGCACAGCATCGGCCGTACCCTGATACCATTCGGTGGTGTGAATGGTTTGTTCGGCGGCCCAGATCTGTACCCAGCCGTGATGGAATGAATCGAAGTTATAAGTGCGGGCAATGTGGCGATGCAGGGATACCGAGTTAAACTGAGTCAACACGGCAATCCGATAAATGCTGGAGTTAATACAATTGCTGATCGGAATATCGATTAAACGATATTTGCCCGCAATCGGCACCGCCGGTTTTGAACGTTGTTTGGTCAGGGGATATAAACGGCTGCCAACGCCGCCTCCCAGAATAACCGCTAAAATTGAGTCCAGATTGGGCATAACAACTGTCCTTTCTATAAAATAATAAAAACGAGTTCGGCATCCACCGGGATGCAGCTCAAAAGAC
>JAJTBH010000116.1 GCA_021287005.1 Anaerolineae bacterium | reverse complement strand
GGGGGGCGGTGGTGGTGGTGGCGGTGGACGGGGCTTCAGCGGGTCGAACAACGGATTCAACTTTAATGACCGCGCTTTTAACAACATTTATCAACTGCCCCAGCCGCTGCGCGAGTGGTTTATGAATATTCAACATCTGGCCAACACCGGTGAATTGTGGGGGTACCTGATCATTTTTGGCATCCTCTTTGTTTTACTCATCCTGGTGCTTAAGTTGATTTTCCTGGCGGTCGGTACGGTGGGTGAAATTGGCCTGGTTAACGGCGTTTGGGATGCTGAAGAAGGCGCAGAAAAATTGAGCTTTGGTGTTTTATTCAGCAAGGGCAACGCGTCTTTCTGGAAAGTGGTTCTCTTTAAGATCGCTCTGGCTGTGGCCTGGTTTATCGTGGGCATTTTAACCATCATCCTGGCCGTCATCACCCTGGGCTGTGGTTTAATTTTGATCATCCCGGTCATGCTGGTAGTTTCTTATGTGGTCTGGATTGTGGTTCAGTTTGTTATGGTGAGCATGGTGGCCGAAAAACTGGCGATCATGGATGCCATCAACAAAAGCTGGGACCTTTTCAAAAAGAACTGGTCCTCCAGCGCCATCATGGGGCTGCTCTTAAGCATTATCAATTTTGTGGTCAGTCTGATCATCGCCATTCCGGTCATTTTGGCTGCCCTGCCGGCAATCTTTGGAGTCATTGCAGCCACATCGGCGCATAACGGTGGTGATATGATGACGCCATTCCTTATCTCGGGCATTTTGATTCTCATTTATATTCCCATCAGTATCTTCCTGCATGGTTTGCTGGTGGCTTATATGAGCTCGGCCTGGACGTTAACCTACCGTCAACTGGCAGGTTACGACAGCAAAGACAGTTCGGCCAAGACGGTTGAGCCGGTCATTGACCTGCCGCCTGCGGTCGGGTAAAAAATAAAAAATAACAAAAAGAGGCTGACGGGTATTTCACCATCAGCCTCTTTTATTTTTAATCAATTTTTATAATTTTGCGATTTTGTCGCCGGCTTTTAAACCGTGCCCGGTAAAGGTGGAAACAATCATTTCTCCGGCGGCGGCATGCTGCGCCACATAACGGCTTACCCCGGCTGTAACGGCCGCCGAAGTGGGCTCGATGAAATAACCCTGGTGGTGGATGTGCAGCAGGGAAGTCTTTATCTCGCCTTCATCCACGCTTATAAAAAAGCCGCCCGATTCACGCACTGCCGCCACCATTTGCGCTCCGCGTACCGGGGCGGCAATGGCAATGCCTTCGGCCAGGGTGGCAGTTTTTTGCACGGCCGGCACGACGTTTAAATCTTCATTAAACATTTTTACCAGCGGCGCACAACCTGCCGCTTGAACGGCCACCAGGCGCGGCCGGCGTTTAATTAAGCCCATTTGAAACAGTTCCTTAAAACCGATGGCAGCCCCCAGCAGCAAGGTGCCGTTGCCCGCCGGTAAAATGACCGTATCGGGTGCCTGCCAGCCCAACTGTTCGCAGACTTCATAGGCCCAGGTTTTGGTGCCGTGAAAGAAAAAAGGATTCCAGGAATGACTGGCATAAAAGCTGTTTTCAGCCGCCTGCATCACGGCCGCAGCGGTATCTTCGCGGCTGCCGGGAATGGCTTTTAAATTGGCGCCATAACGCGCGATTTGCGCCAGTTTGGCGGGTGAGTTGTCGGCCGGAACGTAAATATCACAGCTTATGCCGGCCCTGGCGCAATAAGCCGCCACGGCGCAGCCGGCATTGCCCGATGAATCTTCGACCACGTGGTTAACGCCCAACCAGGCAGCCTGGCTGATTAACACGGCAGCGCCGCGATCTTTGTAAGAGCCTGTGCCAAATAGCTGATCCTGTTTAACCCACACTTCACGCCCATCAAAATTTACCGGCAGCAATGGGGTAAAGCCCTCATCAAAAGAGATGATCCCGGCTTCGGGCGGCAGGGGGATGGCCTCACGGTAACGCCACAGATTGGGTTTGCGCTTTTTCAGCAAGCGCACATCCAGGTGCGGGGTGAAGTTAATATCAAGCAAACCGCCGCAGTCACAGCGCCAGCGCGGGCTGGTTATGGTATGGGTCTTCCGGCAATTTGTGCAGGTAAAATGGGTCAATTAATCACCTTATGCTTTGGGTTGGTTAATTACATCCATAATGGTCTGGTGCAGGTCCGGCGCGGCCGCCAACAGGGCATAAGGCGGTTTCATATAATCAACATCGCCTTCCACGGTGGTCACCTTGCCCCCGGCTTCTTCCACCATCAAAGCTCCGGCTGCCACGTCCCAGGCTTTAACGCCCAGGTCCCAATAGGCATCCAGCCGCCCGGCCGCCACATAAGCCAGGTCCAGCGCAGCCGAGCCCAGGCGGCGCACACCCTGAGTTAACATCATCAGCCGTTCAAAATTGGTAAAGTTATCACTGATGCTGTTGCCGGGCTGGTGGTGAATGACGGTTGAAAAACCGGTCACCAGCAAACTCTCTTTTAACTGGTTTTTTGTGGAAACACGCATGGGACGATCATTAACCCAGGCGCCTTTACCGGCCTCGGCGCTGAAACATTCATCGCGCATCGGGTCGTAAACCACGCCCAATTGCAAATGGCCCTGATAAGCATAAGCAATTGAAATGGAAAAAAAAGGGACACCGTGGGCATAGTTGATGGTGCCATCCAGCGGGTCGATATACCAGGTATGCTGCTGGTCGCCGCTGGTCAGGCCGCTTTCTTCAGCCACAATGCTGTGCCCGGAAAACCGGCTTTGAATGTTTTGTATCACCAGCGACTCACAGCGAAAATCAACTTCGGTCACCAGGTCTACATCGCCTTTGTGCTTAATTAAAATGGGCTGCTCGTAAGCAGCGCGTTGAATTTTACCGGCTTCGTAAGCCATCGTTTTCAGGTCGTTTAATGTGGGTAACATGCTATTCGGTTTCTGTGACAATTTCACGTGTAATGGATTTAATCAACCGGCAGGTCGCCTGTTAAAGCGCCTGACAGCAAATCAGTCAATTCCTGTTGAATCAAGTCGCGGTCGTAAAGCGATTCGGTCAGCATACTTTCAAAAGCCTGCCGCTGGCTTTCGGGCAGGGTGCGCAACAAACGTTCGATGCGGCTGATCTGCGCCGATTTATAACGCAGTTTATGTTCAAGCCGTTCGCGGTATCCGTCGATAAATTCTTTTTTTGAGAGCGGCTCCATAGGCGCCGGGCGATTTTCATCGGTTAAGGTCTCTGCAATGTTTAACAAAAAATCTTCAGTGTCAATCGGTTTTTCAATAAAACGGGTTACGCCCATTTTCAGGGCAAAATCTTTGTCTTCCGGTTCAATATAAGTTGCCGAGATAACGATGATTGGAATATAACGGGTCGCCGGAAGATAACGCAAACGCTGTACCAACGAAAAACCGTCCATGCGCGGCATTAACACATCGGTAATAATCAGGGAAGGCCTTTGGTCTTTCAGTTTTTCCAGCGCTTCTTCACCATCGGCGGCGCTGAAGACCTGGTAGCCCTTATAACGCAGAGTCATTTCCAGCAAATCACGAATGCTGGGTAAATCTTCAATAATCATAATCGGGCCGGGTATTTCGTTCATTATTTCTATTGTACCCACAAATTAAAGGGGATACCAGAAAAAATTGACTAACCCCGGCCCGGGATTGATTACATTCCAAACAAAGCCGCAAAAAAACCGGCCTTGGCCAGCATTAAAATGCTGGCGCCCAACAGGGCAACCACCGTGCCAAACACGGCGCGTCGGGTCACTTTTTCCTTAAAGACAAAATAAACGATCGGCAGCACAAAAATGGGCGTCATGGCAATCAGAGTTGAGGCAATGCCCAACACTTCCGATTGTGTGGCGATTAATGAACACCACACGCCCAGAAAAGGCCCCACGATGCTGCCCATCATAATCGCCACCAGGGCGCGCCGGTCGACACTGACGGCATGCAGACTGTAACGGGCCTTGCCCACAAAAAGAGTCACCAACCAGATTACGGCCATGGCTGCGATCATACGCATCAATGTGCCTGAAAGCGAGGGAAAACCATCTGTCAGGCCGTTTTTTGCCAGGGCCATCCCCACAGCCTGACCGGTAGCCGCACCCATACCAAACAAAACGCCTTTCAGGTAGTTTTTGGAAGCGCCTTCTTTTTCCTGATTATCGCTGTTACCATCCATCACCACCAGGAAAATACCGCCCACAGTCACGGCTATGCCCAAAATTTCAAGCGGGGCCAGGACTTCATTAAAAAAGATCCAGCCCAAAAAAGCGGAAATTACCGGAACGGAAGCCATAAACAGGGTGGTAATACGCGGGCCAATTAAAACATAAGCCTGGAACAAAAAAGCGTCGCCAATTGCCAGGCCAACAATGCCCGAAAGGGAAAACCACATCCAGCGCTCGGGGCTGGCATTTAAAGGCACGGGCGTGCCCAGCAAAATGGTATGGGTAATCAGCAGCCATAAAACGGCAAACATCAAACGAATGCGATTAACCACCAACGAACCAACACGTTTGCCGCCAATTGAAAAGAAGATTGAACTTAATGCCCAGAGAAAAGCGGTTGCCAGGGCTGCAAACATGCCAACATAATCAAACTGAACCATTTTTATCACCTGCGATGACTTAAATTTTAGAACGTAACGTTCTATTATATCAGGATATTTACTCAGCGGACCTATTAATAAAAAATATAAAACCTTAAGCCTGATCCTACCCCCTCCTTTTGCAAGTTTTCTTGCTCGCCCGGCAAATCAGGATATTTATTTACCGGAGCAATTTACCTGTCAGCGCCCCCCAAAATAAATAAAACGGGATGCCCGGGGTGAAAAAACGAGTAGAAGCGCGCTCTCAACCACCCGAAATACTTGCGTGCCGGACGGCATATTTTAACATGGTGTTTACAAACTGTTGACTTGTTGTTGGTTGAATTTAAAGCTAAAAAGTCCGAAAATAAAACCAGGAAAACGTCAAAAAAAATAAACCTTGGGCAGCAGGTATGGCTTTCTTCATAAAGCAACTTTTTAGAAAACGCTTTTCTGGCCTCTCTCGAAGACAATCTTTTTCTCTCTTTCTCAAGAAAACGGCGGTGACACGATGTGCACCGCTGTTTTCTTTAAATTTTCATACCTCTCTATTGGTAATAAATTTCAGACAAGGAGCGATTATTTATGTATACCCTGCGTTTTGACGGATTGTTTCGCAGCGCAAACGGCGACGACAGTACCCAGGCCGGTTTTATGTGTTACGGCTGGCTGATCTTTCATAATAAAATCGTGATCGCCCGCGGGCATGGCGGTTTTGCGCACGCCTGTTTTGCCAGTTCGAACGGGGCCGAATACCTGGCTTTAATCGAAGGTCTGGAAGCCATGCTCGACCTGGGCATTCAAAAAGAACGCATCCGGGTGGTTGGAGATGCCAAATCCGTCATTCAACAAATGCAGGGACTGGCGGCCGTGCGCTCGGCGGGTGTTGTGGGTTTGCACCAGCGCGCCATGCGTTTAAGCGTTCGTTTTAGCCGGCTGAAATGGTTGTGGATTCCGCGCAGCGAAAACAAAGACGCCGACCAGCTCACCCGGCGCGCGCTGCGCTGCATCCGCGCCGACCGCGAACATTATCAGGCCGCCATGCTGGCCATGACTCCCGGCAAACGGCCGCCCTCCCGTTACATGCCATTGGTGGATTTACGCATTTATACCCCCAGGGCGGTTATATAAGCCTGCCTTTAAAATTCCGGGCTGCTTTATGGTAAGATTAACCCATAAAGCAGCCCGTTTTCATTTCAGCTTTTATCCACCCGCCCAGAGGTTGTCATGCAGCGTTTATCCCAAACTTACCAGAATGTATCCAACAATCACCTGTTTAAGACTTTTAGCGAATATTTCCTGATCATTCTGGGCTCGTTAATCCAGGCCCTGGCCATGCGCCTGTTTTTGATACCGGGGCTGTTGGTCAGCGGTGGAATCAGCGGTGCGGCTCAGTTGGTTAACTTTGCCACCGGTTTCCCGGTGGGTTTAATGACGCTGTTGGGCAACATTCCCCTCTTTATCCTGGGCTGGCATTACCTGGGTAAATTACGTTTTGCTCTGCGTACGGCAGTGGCCGTCATTGTTTTTTCGCTGCTCACCGACGCGCTGCTGCTTTTCATTCCAATTGGAGGCGTGACCAACGATCTGGTATTGGATACGCTTTACGGCGGCCTGGTGTTGGGTGTGGGGCTCGGCCTGGTATATCGCGGGCAGGGCACCAGCGGCGGCAGCGACATCCTCAGCCGCATTCTCAACCACCGTTTTAACATGAGCATTTCACAAACCTACCTGATCGGAGATGGCCTGGTAGTGCTGGCCAGCGGTTTTGTCTTTGGTTGGGAACGCGCTCTTTACGGTCTGGGTGTCATTTACATCAGCGGTCTGGCCGCCGAGATGATTCTGGAAGGCTCTTCAGTGCTGCGCACCGCCATGATCGTGACCGGCAAACCGCACGAAATTGCCGGGCGTGTGGTGACAGAATTGGAACGCGGCGTCACACAACTGCCCGGAACCGGCGCTTATACCGGCGCCGAACGGCCGGTGTTATATATTGTGGTCACACGCGCCGAGGTTAGCCAGCTAAAAGCTCTGGTCAGCGAAATTGATCCACAGGCTTTTATGGTGATCGGTACGGCTCACGAAGCACTGGGTGAAGGCTTCACGCCGCTGCTTAAAAAGAGCCTTTAATAAAAACCTAATTCTCTTTTTCCATTTCATAACCCAGCAAACGCAGTGATTCGGGATCGTTGCGCCAGTTTTTCTTTTCTTTGACACGCAGTTCCAAAAACACCTTGCGCCCGCTCATTTTTTCAATTTCCTGACGCGCCAGCGAGCCGATTTTTTTAATCATCTCGCCGCCTTTGCCAATGACAATACCCTTATGCGATTCTCGTTCCACCAGGATGGTGGCGGTAATATGGGCATTACTTTCGCTTTGTTCAATAAAATCATCCACGCGCACGGCAATGGCGTGCGGAATTTCATCACGCAGGTGAATTAAAGCCGCTTCGCGGATTAAATCGGCGGCAATATCCCGCTCATACAGATCGGTGATCTGCTCGGGGTCATAAAAAGGCACGCCGTCGGGCAGATGCGCCAGAAGATCGTCCAAAACCAGCGTTTTGCAACCGGGGCGCAGAGCCGAAATCCACATCGGTTTTGCCGCCGGCAGCAAAGCCAGATATTCCGATTGGCGTGCGGGACGCTCGGCTTCTTTAACCTGATCCTCTTTATTGAGAATTAAAATCACAGGCGGCAGCTCTTTAACCGTCGCCATACGCGCGGCTACCAGTTTATCTTCTTCATTGGGCGCCTGGGCGGCATCCACAATCCACAATATTACATCGGCATCTTTTAAGGTGGCAGTCGCGACTTCATTCATATATTCGCCCAGTTTATGGTGCGGCTGGTGAATGCCGGGAGTATCCATAAAAATAATCTGATAAGAATCGTTGCTTAAAATACCCAGTTGTTTGCGCCGCGTGGTCTGCGGGCGAGGCGAAACGGCCGCAATTTTTTGATCCATTAATAAATTTAACAGGGTGGATTTGCCTACGTTGGGGCGTCCCACCAGACTGATAAAACCGGATTTAAAGGGGATGGGGTTTATATTCATCTTTTATACCTCTTGTTTTTATTGTAACCATAAATTGGATACCGGAGATTAATTTCTTTTTTTACAAGTTAAAAAAACCTTACCAAATTGAAAGGCAAGCGTAGGTTTAGCGTAGGATTCACGTTGAGTATTATTTTGGGAGAAGTGTTATTATACATATACGAAAAGGGCGGCTTCTCTTCTTCTCCTCCTTAAATGAGTGCCGGGGTCGGCGTCCCCGGCACTCTCAATTTAATAAATATTCTTTCCACAACTTTTATTCAGCTTTATATCCCAATGATTCCAGATAACTTTTTTCCTTGGCGGCATGTGCGGCGGCCAGTTCTTTTTTGATTTTTTCCCAACTTTCACCCCCCAATGAATACCAGAACAGGCTGATAAAGGAAATACTAAACAACAGCGCCGGAACCAGCATCCAACCCAGCAAATTGCCCGTTCGTGCCCCGGCCGATTGCAGCCCTTTTGCCAGGGCCTGGTCATACCCATTCCAGGCGATGATATTTAAAAATACGGCCTGGGCCAGGCTGATGGCCGGTTTGGTTACAAAACTGTTGATACCGGCATACATACCTTCGCGGCGCAGCCCCGTGCGGATTTCGTCAAAATCAATCACATCCCCATTCATTAATGGGATCAGGAAAAGCCCGCCGGCAAAACCGAGACCCACCAGCACAAAACTGAAAGCCGCCCCGGCGGTGGAATAACCCAGCAACAACATTAAATAACAACCGGCCGCAAAGACGGCCAGCCAGGCCATCAGGCATTTTTTTAGGCCGATCCGCGGGCGCAAATAAACCCACAGGATAATGCCGCCCACAATGCCCAGGCCCAATCCGCCAAAAACCGGCGCCTGCGGGATTTTAAACTCATCAAAATAGTATAAAATACCCTGCTGCAAACCGTTTGAGGCGTACATGATTGTGAAACTGGAGATTAAAAAGATTACAAAGGGGAGGTTTTTAAAACTTTCCACAATGGAAGACCACAGACCGGGTTGTTGTTCGGCCTGCTGGTAATGTTTTTCTTCATAAAAATAAGTGCTGAAATAGATGATGGTATTTAAAACCAGCGCCAGCCCGAACATGGCCCAACGATAGAAAGTGGCATCCTGACCGGGGCCGGGTTGAATGGCCAACAGCACCAGCGGCGGCAGCGCCATGGAAAAAACCGAAAAGATGATCTTCCAGATAAATACACTGCTGCGCGCTTTGTTGGATACGGCCATTTCATAGGGCATCAGGTAAAGCGCGGTGGCAATGGCCGTATAAAGAGTGTCGTAAAAAAACAACCCCACCAGCATCTGGGCGAAGAGCCAGGCCTGTTGACCGGCAAAAGCGGGAATATCCAGAAATAAAAAAATAAATGAGAGTGCAAAAAGAGGAGCGCCGTAACGAATATAAGGCCGCCGCCGGCCCAGTTTGCTGTGTGTGCGGTCGGCGATGTAACCCAGGAGGGGGTCGTTAACCGAATTCCAGATGCCAAAAATAAGCCAGACCAGGCTGGCCCAGCCGCTTTCGAGCCCCAAAACACGGGTGTAATAGTAAGTTAAAGCACCACCGCCGATGATGGTCTGTAAAAAGGAACAGCTTGCATCACCGGCGGAGATCCAGATTCGACTTTTAAGAGGCACAACCTCTTCGTGTAGCACGAGGTCGGCTTGAGACATTTAGTTGGCCCCTGCTTCACGCGCAAACTGCGTGTCCAGGAAGCTGTGCAGATCAATTTTGTCGGACATAGCCTGAATGGTTTGGGTCATGTAGGTTTGAATAAATTCAAAATCTTGCATAACCGGGTATAACTCGTTGTATGTAACGCGTCCCTTATCGCTCAATACCCGTTGGATGACATCCAGGTTTTGCCCCAGGAAGGTTGCTCCAATTTCTGCGGCGGGGCCGGGGTTGGCGTCGATAAACTTGCCGGATTTAACCAGGCTGCTGACCAGTTCCAGAACGCCGTCGGGATTCTTTTCGATAACTTCTTCTTTTAAGGCCAGCACACAGCAGGGATGATTGGGCCAGATATCCTTGGATAACTTAAATTCCTGCCCGTAACCCGATTTAATCACCTGAGACCCGAAAGGTTCGGCCACGATAAAACCGGCCACCTTGCCTTTTTCGTCCCATTCAATGATTTCAGGAATCTCACTCGGCGCGACCACATCAAAAACGATATCCTTGCCTGCGCCAATTTCCATACCGCTTTCGCGCAGCAGTTTATCAAAGAGCAGATGATGCACCGAAAGGTAATGCGGAATTAAGACGGCTTTACCTTTAAAATCTTCCAGCTTTTCAATATTGGCGCGTTTATTGGTAACGATAATGCTGCCCGATTTGTGGGTCTGCATGACAACATTAATCTTTTTGCCGGCATGGAACAGTTCCATGGCAATGGGGGCCAGGACACATGCGCCATCCAGCGCGCCTGAGCGTAAATCGCCCGCCAGCGGGTTCCAACCGGTATAAGGGCGCAATTCCAGATCAAAATACTTAAAGGATTCAATGCCTTTTTGTAATTTGTCGGCCGTTACGCCAAGAATGAGGTGATCTGTAATTTTTAAATAACCAATGGTAATTTTGGGTTTTTGAGCCATCTAATCCGCTCCATGAATCTTTTTATGGTAGATACGTCAATAAATATTCTACCATGCAATTCTTAAAAGCCTGTTCAAAACGGATTAAATTTTTTTATCACTAACCGCAGAAAAGGGATCGCTGCAAATTTTTTTGTTTTGCAAAACCACCGCGATCCTTAAACCCTTTTCAGTGAACCGTCAATCGTGAATATACCACCCGGGTATGCATATTATGAAAGATTAAGGCTCTGTTCCATTAAAGTGTGTCTGCGAGTTCCCGTGATTTATTGAAAAATATAAGCACCCATCCCTTTAATCCCCGCCCTCAAGGGCGGGGAAAATGATTTAATGGGC
>JAJTBH010000115.1 GCA_021287005.1 Anaerolineae bacterium | reverse complement strand
AAGGGTATCACCGGTAATGGTTTCTTTGACGCCCAGAATGGCGGCAATATCACCGGCTAACACTTCATTCACATCTTCACGGCGATCGGCATACATGCGGATTAAACGACCCACACGTTCGCGTTTACCTTTAGTTGAATTAAGTACGGCAGAACCCTGGGTGATTTTCCCTGAATAAACACGGAAATAAGCCAGACGGCCTACGTAGGGATCGGTTACAATCTTAAACACTAAAGCGCTTAAAGGTGCATCATCTTCTGCAGGACAAAGAACTTCTTCTTCGGTATCCGAGCGAGTACCACGGACAATGGCGATATCCAACGGGGAGGGCAGGTAATCGATCACTGCATCCAACACCAATTGAACACCTTTGTTCTTCAAAGCTGAACCGCAGAATATAGGTGTAACCTGGTTGGCAATCACGGCTTTGCGCAGAGCAGCCACCAGTTCTTCCACGCTGATTTCTTCGCCTTCCAGGAATTTGACGGTTAAATCATCATCAAGTTCGGCAATTTTTTCAACCAGAAGAGCACGAGCGGCATTGGCTTCATCTACCAACTCTGCAGGAATATCGGCATATCGCATTTCACGACCGAGATCATCATCCCAGAAGATAGCTTTGCGTGATAGCAGATCAATCACGCCCTTGAAGGCAGATTCACTGCCAATGGGCAACTGCATCGGAATGGGATTCGCCCCCAAACGCTGGCGAATGGTTTCAATCGTGTAATTATATGAAGCACCGACACGATCCATTTTGTTGACAAAACAGATGCGCGGCACACCATAACGATCAGCCTGACGCCACACGGTTTCGCTTTGCGGCTCAACACCCTGTGTTGCGTCAAACACAACAACGCCACCATCCAAAACGCGCAATGAACGCTGGACTTCGGCAGTAAAATCAATGTGTCCCGGCGTATCAATCACATTGATTTGATAGCCTTTCCACTCGGCGGATACAGCCGCCGAAACAATGGTGATACCGCGTTCACGTTCCTGGGCCATCCAGTCGGTGACAGTGGTGCCATCGTCCACCGAACCAATGCGATATGTTTTACCAGTGTAAAACAAAATACGTTCGGTCGTGGTTGTCTTACCGGCGTCAATATGCGCTATGACACCTATATTACGATACTTCTCTAACGGATACGTTCTAGCCATCTCTAATTTACCTGTAATTCCTCTTTGCCTTCACACTATACACGGTAATGAGAGAAAGCGCGGTTGGCTTCGGCCATTTTATGAGTTTCTTCGCGTTTGCGAATGGCTGAACCCTGGTTGGTGTACGCATCCAAAATTTCGGATGAGAATTTTTCAGCAAATGATTTGCCACTGCGAGCTTTGGAAGCATCGATAACCCAGCGCATGGCCAGGGTTAAACGACGATGAGAAGGCACTTCCATGGGAACCTGGTAGGTAGCACCACCCACACGACGAGGGCGAACTTCCATCACAGGACCAACATTTTTTAAGGCCTGATCCAACACTTCAATGGGGCTTTTGCCTGTTTTTTCGGCAACGATATCAAGTGCATCATACATCATACCGATTGCAACACTCTTTTTACCGCGGCGCATAATGCGGTTAATCAACAGAGTTACAGTGGTATTTTGATATTTAATGTCGGGGATTATTTCCCGCTTTTCTGGTTTTGTACGTCGCATGCGACTTCTCCGTAAATCTACACAAGAAAAGAATAAATGATTAAATTACTTTATTTGGGGCGTTTGGCGCCGTATTTTGAACGGGCCTGCATACGCTTCTGTACACCGGTTGTATCCAATGTACCGCGAACAATGTGGTAACGCACACCAGGCAGATCTTTCACACGACCACCGCGCACCAGCACGACGGAGTGTTCCTGCAAACCGTGACCTTCACCGGGAATATAAGCGGTGACTTCAAGACCGTTGGTCAGACGCACACGAGCAATTTTGCGCAGCGCTGAATTCGGTTTCTTAGGGGTCATGGTACGCACTACCGTACACACACCACGTTTCTGGGGCGCACCCAGTGATTGACGTACACGCTGTTGGTTCATCAAATTAAGCGTATATTGCAAAGCAGGAGCTTTGCTTTTGACCTTTTTGGTCGAGCGACCTTTGCGGATCAATTGATTGATCGTTGGCACTTTTGCCTCCAAATAAAAATATCAGGGGCGTTTACACGCCGGGTATTAAGTTTTGTTTCAATAAGGGAGGACATCATTTGTGATTGCAATGATGTCCTCGCCTTTCACTAACTGTACATCGAAGCCCCGGAGAGGGACAACAGGGTAATATTCTATCACCGTCACCCCGATTGGTCAAGGTGAACTACAGTTCCAGGTCCTCTCCCAGGCCTAATAAACCGGTGCCCATCTTGGGCGGTCGAGCTTTTTCTTCATCCTTACCGAACCGGATAACTTCGCTATCATCCATCACGGCTTCCACCGCCAGGCCCAGGCTTTGCAATTCCTTCACCAACACCCGGAAGGATGCCGGTAAACCGGGTTCTTCAATCGGCTCGCCTTTAACGATGGCTTCGTAGGTATTCACACGTCCTTGAACATCATCCGATTTCACGGTTAACATTTCCTGCAGGGTATAGGCTGCGCCGTAAGCTTCAAGCGCCCACACTTCCATTTCGCCGAAGCGCTGGCCGCCGAATTGAGCTTTACCACCCAGAGGCTGTTGTGTTACCAGACTGTATGGGCCGGTGGAACGAGCATGTACTTTATCTTCCACCAAATGGTGCAATTTAAGCATGGTCATGACACCCACGGTAACCGGTTGGTGGTAAGGATTGCCGGATTTTCCGTCGCGCAGAACCTGTTTGCCCAGAATAGGCATAGGAATGCCGGTTTTGGTCATCAGTGCTTCGGCATGCTGGCGTACTTCTTCAATCGTGAAGTCGCGAGCTCCTTCCACACCCAGTTCTTCCATCCACAGGCGCAAACATACTTCAATGGCTTTATCATTGCCAGACAGTTTGCTTTGCTGGGTAATCACCGGTTCAAAATCAAGTAATGCCTCAGGCGTGAAGCCCTGTTCCTTTAACCAGGCACTGGAAGTGACCCGGCGGGCATAGGTTTCGTCCTGTTTGAGCGGTTCCACATCAATACCTTTATCGGCCAACCAGCCTTCCAGGTAGAGCAGACGAACTTCATCATCATCTTCGACCATTTCAGGGTCGTAGTCTTCCTGTTCAACAATCCAGTCCCAGGCGTCGTTTCCGACTTTACGCCAGGCCAGATCAACCAACCAGGCGCGCGCCAGTTCTGCTTCAATTTCCAGCTCCGAGGCGCCGTCAAATACGTGGGTAATGGCACGGTAGCCCAGGCGTTTGGCAGCCCAGCCCAGGTGTGTTTCAAGCACCTGACCAATGTTCATACGACCGGGAACACCCAACGGGTTCAGGATGATGTCAACAGGGGTGCCGTCATCCAGGAAAGGCATATCTTCCACAGGCACAACACGCGAGACGACACCTTTGTTACCGTGGCGACCGGCCATTTTGTCACCGGCTGTAATCTTGCGGCGTTGCGCCACAGAAACACGCACCATCATATCCACACCGGCCGTCAGATCGGCATTGTCTTCACGGGTAAACACTTTAACATCCACCACTTTACCGCGTTCGCCGTGCGGCATACGCAGTGAAGTGTCTTTCACGTCGCGCGATTTTTCGCCAAAGATGGCGCGCAGCAGACGTTCTTCAGGCGTCAATTCTTTTTCGCCTTTGGGGGTGATTTTGCCAACCAGAATGTCATTGGGGCCGACTTCGGCGCCAATGCGGATGATACCGCGTTCATCGAGGTCTTTAATGGCTTCTTCACCGACATTGGGGATATCACGGGTGACTTCTTCGGGGCCCAGTTTGGTATCGCGCGCTTCCAATTCATATTTTTCAATATGTACGGATGTAAAACGATCGGCCTGGACCAGTTTCTCGGAAATCAAGATGGCGTCTTCAAAGTTGCTGCCTTCCCAGGAAACAAAAGCCACCACTACGTTCTGGCCCAATGCCAGGTGACCGTTCACGGTTGAGGAAGAGTCAGCCAGCACATCGCCAGGGCGAATGCGCTGCCCTTTGGCTACAGCCGGGCGCTGGTCGATGCAGGTACTCTGGTTCGAACGTTGATATTTACGCAGAGCGTAAGTTTTGGTCGAGCCATTGTTGGTTTTGAGCGAAATCTGTTTACCGGTGACCGAAATAACCTCACCGCCCTCTTCGGAAACCATTACCTGGCCCGAATCGATGGCAGCATAAGCTTCCATGCCGGTGGAGATCAAAGGCACATCGGGGTTAATTAAGGGAACCGCCTGAGCCTGCATGTTTGAGCCCATCAATGCGCGGTTGGCATCGTCGTGCTCAAGGAAAGGAATTAAGGAAGCCGACACACCCACAACCTGGTGCGGAGCGACGTCCATATAGTTAATACTGTCGGGCGAAGAGATGGTAAAGTCTGAGTGATGGCGGCAGGAAACACGCGTCAGTTCAAATTCGTTGTGCAAATTTAAGGGCGTGTTGGCCTGGGCGATCACAAACTTATCTTCCGCATCGGCTGAAAGGTATTCAATATCAGCCGGGTCATCCGAAACATAAGGCGTAATAAAGATTGAAGGCCGGTTGAGCGTTTTGAGGGCGGGCAGCATTTCTTTGGTAACGCGTTCGCCTTCTTTAACAATCACATTACCGGCTGCATCGCTCAAGGTTTCTTTAACCTGGCGACCTTCCAGGCGCGGGCTATCAGAAGCCATCATCTTTAAGACACGCCGATAAGGCGTTTCAATGAAACCATATTCATTCACGCGGGCAAAACTGGCCAGACGACCGATCAAACCGATGTTTGGACCTTCAGGTGTTTCAATCGGGCAGATACGGCCATAATGCGAGTTATGCACATCACGCACGTCAAAACCGGCGCGTTCACGGCGTAGACCGCCGGGACCCAGAGCCGAGAGGGTACGTTTGTGGCGTAATTCAGCCAGCGTGTTGGTCTGATCCATAAACTGCGATAACTGGCTCGAGCCAAAGAATTCACGCAGGGCGGCCACAACCGGGCGGATATTAATTAAGCTGACCGGTGAAACCTGGTCCTGATCGCGAATTGACATACGCTCTTTAATGACACGCTCCATACGGCGCAGGCCAATGCGTAATTTATTTTGAATTAATTCACCCACGGTTTTAACGCGGCGGTTGCCCAAATGATCGATATCGTCTTTGTCTTCCAGTTCGTTATTGATCATGATCATATGGCGAACAAGGGCCACAATATCCCAGCGGGTAACGGTGCGGTGGCTGACCGGGATGCGGTCCGCCAGATCCAGTTTTTGATTCAGTTTATAACGGCCGACTTTTTCGAGGTCATAATGGCGCTGATCAAAAAGCTGCTCCACCAGGAACTGGCGTGCATTTTCCAAAGTAGCCGGGTCGCCGGGACGCATACGCTTAAAGAATTCCATCAGGGCAGCCTGGCCAATGGTAATACCGCCGGAAAGATCCCAAACGGGTTCCTGGCGCAGACTCGAGGTGATGAACAGGCGATCCGGATTGTTGTCAACATCCTGGAAGAGCGCAATCAGTTCTTCATCCGTGCCCTCTTTAATCGGAGAGTCGGGCATTTCATCGCTGATGGCCGCCAGAGCACGCAGGAAGATGGTGATCGGCACGGTGCGTTTGCGGTTGAACTTCAGGATAATATAATCGTTTTTACGGGTTTCAAATTCCATCCACGCGCCGCGATCGGGAATTAATTTTGCCATTGCCAGGCGACGGCCTGTGGCGCGATCTACCGGGGCTTCAAAATACACACCCGGAGAACGGATTAACTGCGATACGACAACACGTTCGGTACCGTTGATAATATAGGTACCCTTTTCAGTCATTTCAGGGAAGTCGCCCAGGAAAATATCCTGTTTGATCGGTTCGGCAACTTCGGGGCCAGCCAACAATACTGATACATATAATGGGCTGCTATAAGTCAGGTCTCGCTCAATACATTCTTCAATCGAATGTTTGGGGTCTCCAAACCAATACTTCAAGCCCCATTGCTGAGACTCATTGGTCTGGCTCGGAAAATACAAACGCATTCCTTTGTTATACGATTCGATCGGGCTGATTTCGTTAAAAAGATCGCCCAATCCTTCCTTCTTAAGTCGCTTAAACGATTCAAGTTGTACTTCAATAAGATTGGGTAGACCGTAAATTACTGGAATTCGAGCGTAAGATCTGGTGGGAAGGACATAATCCATACTGTGTGTCTCCTGGTTATTAAATTCTGCCCAGATAAATTAATAATAATACTTCCACGTATATTGTACCGCCATCGGTACATAAATGATAAGCAAAGGATAATTATACCAACCATATATGATTGGGTCAAGAAATTTTAAGAATTCACCTTTCAGTTACCCACCTTCTATTCTTTAACGTCGCCTGCTCCAGCAGTACAATCTCCCCCATCACCGGTCTATTTTTCTCAAATCTCAACAACCCGATGGAGGGGTGTTTTGCTGGTCTGGCTACCAGACTGCAAGGACCGGGGTTAAACAACAATTGACGCTGATTATACCAGAAATTCACGGCCCGGTGGGTATGTCCAAAAACAATAATTTCCGCATCCGGTGCAGGTTCGGTAATAGCCGGAACAAATATATCCAAATTGTATCCTTGCAGCAGCATCTTAACCTTGTTAATCAGGTAATGCGACCAGCGGCCGTGCCCGTGCACCATAGCCACCTGATGGCCGGCAATTTCCATTTTTCTTGCCAGTGGCAGGCTTTTGCTGAATGCCCAATCCCGGTTGCCGCGCACGGCAATCACCGGGGCAATTTCATTTAACTTCTCCAAAGGATACGTCGTACAGATATCCCCGGCATGTAAAATTAGCTGGACGCCGGCTGATTTTAACACCGGCAATAATTGTGGATGTAAAGCGTTGACCCGGTCGGGATAATGTGTATCGGCCACCACACCCACCAATACCTGCTCGGCTGTTTCAAAACCGGTTTTTGTTAGTTCTGCCAAATACGTCATAAAGTCGATTTTCAATTCTATAAATGGTAAATCATTGTTAATTTTCTTGCGATTTTCAGATTTCTATTATAAAGGTATAATCTGCAATTATGGAAAATTTACGACAGGAAATCACCCGCCAGACAGGTTATACACTTAATGAAATTCAAATGACGCATTTCTTAACCTATGAGCGCGAGTTGCTCGATTGGAATCAACGTTTTAATTTGACGGCTGTTCGAGACAGCCAGGGCGTGCAGATAAAACATTTCCTCGACTCGCTCACCTGTTTGCTGGCTTTTGGCGATTCCATTCCCAACCGATTGGTAGATATTGGCACAGGCGCCGGTTTTCCCGGCATTCCTTTAAAAATCATTTTTCCTCAAATGCAGCTCACACTGGTTGAGTCGGTTGGCAAAAAAGCGCAGTTTTGTCGTCACATCGTACAAACTCTCAAATTCGACAAAACCGAAATCTTAACCTACCGTGCCGAAGAAATGGGGCAAATGCCCATTCACCGTGAGAAATATGATTGCGCGGTGGCTCGGGCGGTTGCCAACCTGCCCATTCTGGCCGAATACCTGCTGCCATTGGTAAAAGTCGGTGGTTTAATGCTGGCTCAAAAAGGTGAAAATGGTCCCGCCGAGGTGCATAGCGCCGAAGGGCCAATTAAGATATTGGGCGGCAGTATGCAAAAAATTAAAGAAGTGCATTTGCCTGGCGTAACTGAAACCCGTTATCTGATCAGCATTAAAAAAGTAGCTGCCACACCCCCCGCCTATCCTCGCCGGGTAGGAATCCCATCAAAAAGCCCGCTAAAATAACCGTCAATTATTGCGGTATTTCCGGTTTATCCATAATCCGCCCGCCAGCCACATTCCAGACGGTGTTTTTGGAAACAAAATCGGGGGCAAAAAGGTTTAAATCGGTCGTGGTTAAAATGGCCTGTTCGCTTTGTTCAAGGATTTTTAACAAATCGGCGCGGCGCTGAATATCCAGTTCTGCCAGAATCTCATCCAGCAATAAAACCGGGTCATGCCCGGTTTTTTCTTTCAGCCAGGAAACTTCGGCTATTTTTAGTGATAATAAGGCCGTTCGAATTTGTCCGCGCGAACCGTAATGTTCCAGATTAACGCCGTTGCTTAAAAAACTCAAATCATCACGATGGGGCCCAACAGTGGTCACACCGCGATAAATCTCCTCACTTCGTAAGGTTAATAATCTTTCGGCGAAACCCTGGCGCACGTCTTCCCAGGTGAAACCGTTGCGTTTAACCGGCACATCCAGCGGCAAGGCAAATTGTTCCCTGGGTTTTCCCGCCGGGTCATATGAAGGTTGATAGGATAAGCGCAGCACTTCCTGAGTGTGTGATAGCTGGTGGTGTAATCTGGAAGCATGTTTTTCCATTTCTTCCACCGCCTCCACTCGCCCCATGATGATGGTTGCGCCGCGCCGGGTCAGAATGTCATCCCAATAAATCAGTTGATCGGGGTCGCCTTTTCTTTCAAACAACTGTTTTAAAAGCGCGTTGCGCTGGGTTAACGCCTGTTGGTATTCTGATAACGCCCGCGCATAAGCCGGGTTGGCTTGACAGATCATCAGGTTTAAATAACGCCGCCGTTCTTCAGGGCCCCCTTCAAAAATCCGCGTCATCTGCGGCAGAAAAATTACCGCATTAAAATGACCAAGCGCTTCGTGAACGGCGCGTTTAACGCCATCCTGTAAAATTTCCTTGCGCAGCCGGCTGCTGCCGTTGGCCAGGTTTTCGTGAATTAAACGCACTTCCAGTCGGTGTTGAGACGTGCCGCGCTGGTAAGCAATTACCAGTCGCGCCACGGCCATCGGTTCGCGTGCGGCGATAAAATTGACCAGTTGACGATCATTCTGAGCATGAAAGGAAGTAAAGGTAGCCATATAATAAATGGCTTCCAAAAGACTGGTTTTACCCTGCGCATTGGCGCCTACCAACAAAAGAATCCGCCGGGGCACATCCATGTCCAGGCGGGAAAATGAACGAAAATCGGTCAACGATATATGCGTCAGGTGCATAGAATTATACGTCTGCCGCTTCGGCTTCTCCTTCAGATGGCTGCCAGATGCGATTGGCCCGGTCGGTATACAAAATCCCATCCAGATGATCCATCTCATGCTGGAAGATACGCGCCAACCAGCCTTTAGCTTTAATCTTAATCGGCTGTCCGTTGCGGTTAAGTCCTTTAATTAACACTTCCTCGTGGCGGTCAACGGTGCCTACCAGGTTGGGTACACTCAAACAACCTTCCACGCCTTCCACCATTTCGTCGGATTTTTTTATAAATTCAGGGTTTGCCACGATATACAGCTTTTTGGGCGCATCCTCGTTTTCATCTTCATCCTCGCCATATTCAATGACGATTAAGCGGCTTGAAATGCCAACCTGGGGCGCCGCCAGGCCAACACCCGGTGCCTCTCGCAAAGTCTCAATCATGTCTTCGATTAAGGTTTTGGTCTCTTTATCAAACACGGTCACTTTATGCGCCTTGCGGCGCAGAACCGGATCAGGTGTGTAAACAATTTCTCTAATTGCCATTCTAAATCCTTTATTAAACGAATCCAATAAACCGGATACTTATGTGCCCCTATTTTATCTTAAATATTAATTATTTGAAGCCCGTTCCCGGAGGAGTTTTTCGTTCCTGCTCGACAACCCGGTGATATGCGGCAATCCAATCAATGACCCATTTTTGTTCATTTTCTCGATTGTTTTGTTTTTCTTTAAATTCACGTTCAGCCATGCGTTTGAAAATCTCACGCTGAATATCCGAGGGATTAAAAACACTGCGAAATACCATTTTGGTTTCTCCAACCAGAATGCTTACCGATCCATAATCCAGGATAATTCCCCAGATGCCGCCACGTTCAAATTCTACGCTTTGAATGTTTTTTAACGGCGCCACTTTGCGGTCTTCCTTGCCGAATGGCTTTTTAATCCGGTCAATAATTTGATCGGCATTAACGATATATAAATCATTGACCCAGTCTTCATATTGATACCAGAGCCAGAAGGCAACCATGGCCATCACGATCACAAGAATAAAACTGAGCGTTGCCCCGGCATACGGCCCACCGGGAAAGACCGTGATCTTAAGAAGAATGATGAATTGTAAGGTTAAAATTGCCAACAAAAGAAGGCTTGGGAGTAATGCGCGCTGTAATAAAACGATCCAATGTGTGCGGTAAATTGTTCCGGTGGCCGTTTCGATTTTTAATCGCAGCAAATTCGCCAACCAATTTTCAATGCCCTGCATTAAAGTCGGTTTCATGGCGGGTTGTGACGGTTTAACCTGAACATTGGACGGATTGCTTTTAATCATTCCCAGTCGGTTTCGAATAATATTCTCCATGGCAGCCGCTTCAGCCCGGGTGCGGGTAGCTTTGGATCGTCCCCATTGTAATTCCAAAAAAGAGGCAACTTGTTCGGGAAAAGACACCATGGGTAAATATATGGCTCCGGCATAAGTCCGCGCCACCACGTTTCCGTATTTAAAAATTCGCCCCAACTGGGTAGTTTCTGTGGCTACCGATAAAATGGCATTTAATGGAGCCTCCTGGCGCGTTTCATAAAAAATTAATTTACGTTCCTGAAAGAGCATGCGTTGGGAAGTGATTGCCATGATATCGTT
>JAJTBH010000114.1 GCA_021287005.1 Anaerolineae bacterium | reverse complement strand
AGCATTCCGGTGGCGCTCACCGCTATCACGAGCGCCAGCAGCACGCTGCTTACCTGTAATGTTTTGTGACGATTGGTTTTTTGAATCATATTGTTTTTACCGGTCACTACCATATCCGTCCAATTTATAAAGGATTAATAACCATTTAAACTAAAAAAAACATCCTGTAGAATATACAGGCGAACAAAATAAAGCGATAGTCTCCCCGGTCATAACAAAACATGACCCCGGTCACGTCAGCTTGTTGACCGCCGTCATGAGGTTTATTTAGAACGCTGTGTTAAAATGAATTTATGGAGCGATTAAAAATTACAGGCGGTATTTTGCCTTTGTTCAGGTCGTTTATTGTGATCCGCCTGATTATGGGGCTGTTTACCCTTTTGTCGACTTTCACCCGTGAAAATGAATTTTTATTTGAGATTCCGGCCCTGATTGGCCTGGGTGAATGCCTGTTTCTGCTGTTATATCTATCAAGCTCCTGGCTTGAGAGACACCTTGGCAAAATCTATTTACCCCTGGCGTTGATTATTGCTTCCGTCGGACCCTGGGCCGAAAACCTGATGGTTTTGCTGATTTTTCCCGATTTTGTGCAGCAGTTTCGGGCCTTATCTGAAACGAATCGTACAGTTATTTATGCGCTCCTGTTTATTGCCACCCAGATTCAACTGGCCTTCACCCTCTTCATTCCTTTGATTTTAATAAGCTGGCAGTACAAATTAAAATGGGTCTTTATTTACAGTATCATGGTGGCGGTATTAAATATCATTCAAGTCTGGCTGCCAATGAATATTTTAAGCCGTTCCATCAGCGGTATGTTTGGCGCAGCTTTTGCGCTGATGGGCCTGTTTATGTTCACCGGTTATGTGGTTAACCGCCTGGCTTTTGAACAAAAGGAGCGCAACCGCCAGCTCAGTCATTATGCTGACACACTCGATCATCTGGCAACCAGCCGCGAACGCAACCGGCTGGCGCGCGAAATTCACGACATCCTGGCGCATACACTGAGCGGCCTGGCAGTAAACCTTGAGGCGGTTAATGCGCTCTGGCAAAACAACCCCGACCAGGCGCGCGAGATTTTAAACCAATCGTTGAGCGTAACTCGCGAAGGCCTGGTGGAAACCCGCCGCGCCATTCAGGCGCTGCGCGCCGGGCCGCTGGACGACCTGGGGCTGACTCTGGCGTTAAAACAACTGGCGCTTTCTTTTGCCGAGCGATATGCCTTGCAGGTTTCGCTTGATCTGCCCGACAAATCGTTGGACCTGGACCCCTCCATCGAACAGGCCATTTACCGAATCGCCGAAGAGGCTCTGCGTAATATCTGCCAGCATGCGCGCGCCACTCATTTTTCAATGAAATTGCAGGTTGCCAAAGACCGGCTGAAATTTTCTCTGTTGGATGACGGACGCGGTATGGATGACCCGTCGCGCGAATTTGAGGATCGTTTTGGAATGAAAGGTATGCAGGAACGCGCCGAAGCCGTGGGCGGCATTTTAAAAATAAAAAGCCGCCAGGGTCACGGTACTTCTTTGGAACTGATCATAGAAGGATTGCAAAAATGATTCGTTTGTTGATTTGTGATGATCAATCATTTGTATGTGAAGGATTGCGCGCGATTTTAAGTACCTTTACTGAAATTGAAGTGATCGGCCTGGCTTATGATGGTGAAGAAGCCCTTCAAAAAGTAGAAAAGCTTACCCCCGATATTGTTTTGATGGACTTAAAAATGCCGGTAATGAACGGCATTCAGGCCACACGCATTATTAAACAACGTTTTCCCGATATCCGGGTGCTGGTTTTAACGACTTTTGATTTTGATGAATGGGTTTTTGAGGCCGTTCGCGCGGGGGCCAATGGTTATTTACTCAAAGACACACCGCGCGAACAGTTATATGCTGCCATCATGGGAACCGTAGCCGGCAAAGGGTATATTGACCCCAATGTGGCTCCCAAACTGCTGGATCAATTCAGCGGCACTCAGCCTGTGGCGCCCAACCTGGAACTGACCCGTTTGCTCAGCGAACGCGAGCTGGAAGTGCTTAAGCTGCTGGCGGAAGGCAAAACCAACGCAGAAATTGCCGGCCAGCTTTTTCTTTCGGAGGGTACCATTAAAAACTACGTGAGCGCCATTTTTACAAAAATAAACGTGGCCGACCGTACCCAGGCCACCATTTTTGCCCTGCGCAACGGCCTGGCGCACCTGTAAATCCATTTAAAAAATCCAACTTTAATTAACGTTCATTCTCCAGAGCTGTGATCATTTCAACCCGTTCCTGATGACGCCCGCCTTCAAATTGGGCCGCCAGCCAGTTATCCACGATCATTTTGGCCAGTTCCACGCCCACCACACGGGCGCCCATAGCCAGTACATTGGTATTGTTGTGCTGGCGTGAGAGCGCGGCGGAATAGGGTTCGCTGCACACCACGGCGCGAATGCCGTGAATTTTGTTGGCCGAAATCGACATACCCACACCGGTGCCGCAGATTAAAATGCCCAGGTCATATTCCCCGGAAACGACAGCCTGGCAGGTGGCGCGGGCGTGAATGGGGTAGGAAGTGCGGTTTTCATCATGGGCGCCAAAATCAAAACAGGTATATCCCTTTTGAGTAAGGTAAGCCATGATTTCTTTTTTTAATCCAAAACCGATATGGTCGCTACCAAAAGCTATTTTTAACATAGATCATCCTTTATGATGTTGAAATAAACAGATTTTTATTGTACCAGCGTAAATTGCTGCCAGCCCTGCCAGCTTTCGGCGGGGGCCAAAACAACCGGTTTTTCGATCAGGGCGGCCTCAATGCAAAGCATATGCAGATAACCATCCGGCTCCAGGTCGCTTATTCCGGCGCCTTCCTCAACCCACGGGTTCCAGACCACGGCGTCTTTAAAGCCTCCCGAGGAAATATCCAGGCGGTGATCGGGTTCGTTGATGCTCAGCTCGTTTGAAAGACCCATATAAAAACGGTCCAGCCGCCCGTTAAATTGTAGAGTCTGTGCCTGCTGTACATGGCAATTTTGACGGTCGGAGGATTCATAATAACGGCAGCCTTTAAATCCGTCCACCGTAATCCGGTGAATGTCATTGATCTTAAAATAGGTGTGCAAGGCTCCGGTAAAGGAAAACGGTGTCGGGCCGCTGTTATGTACGTGCAGGCTCACTTTTAATTTCCGGCCGCCCAGTTCCAATTCGAGTTTTGCCAGAAAGGGAAAAGGCCAGAGCGCCAGAGTCTTAAGATTATGTTTAAATTCAAAATTTGCGATCAATTTGCCCTGCTCTTCATGAGCGCCGCAAAATTCCCAATCCATGCGGCGGGCAAAACCGTGTTTAAGAAAAGGCCCTTCGTTGCAGAACTGGGGAAAAATCAGCGGCACGCCGCCGCGAATGGAGGCATCGGGTCCGTATTGGGAAGCGGCGCTTAAAAATAATTGCTCCTGCCCGCCGGCCGGAATCCACGAGGTTATATGCGCGCCGTGTAAATAAATTTCCGCATACGCGCCATCGAGGGCGGTCAGGCTGACACGCGGCAGGCCGTGCGAGTCATTTTGAATAATATAGGGGCTATAAACGGGGGAAAAATTAACCATGACGACTACCTTTAGAAAGAATCATTATCCGGCTGACAGCCAGACTGCCAGCCGGATAAACAAGCAAAAAAATTTTTACTGACGCAGCTCGGTCAGAACGGCGCGCGCCAGGTCTTCATCTACAAACAATTCGGTTGCTACCCGCGCGCGCAGCAAACTGGCAGTAGCTTTGGCTTTTTCAGGTCCGCTCGAGACCACCATGATGTGTCTGGTCTTGCGAATCTGCTCCACGCTGATGCCGATGATACGTTTGTAGAGCGGGGTATTGATGAAATTGCCGGAAGTGTCAAAATAACGTACGCAGATATCACCCACGCCGCCGGCTTCACGGAAGACGTTTAAGTTTTCTTCACCGATGTAAACCACTTCACCGGCTACGGGGGGCAGTGTGCCCACACCGATGCAAATGTGGGTGAGACGATCCCAATAGGAAACCACCGAACTGATCACCTCATCGGTGATGAGCATATCGCGCAATTCATCGGAATGCACCATCAAAGGCGCCAGCAGAAAGTGCGGCGTGCCGTTAAAACTGCCGGCGATTTTTAAGACATGCAGGTTTACCTGTGAATACGTGCCCACCAGGCCGCTGGAACTCTCACCGATGACCGGTAAAACATCAATTTTACGCGGTTTGGAAGGCACCAGCAGGTCGGCAACTTCCGCCATGGTACGGCCAAAACCGATACCCAGGCAGTCGCCATCCTGCAAGGTATGTTCCAGGTGGCGGGCCAGCGCACCGGCGATGGAACGGCGGGTTAAAGCCGCCGAATTGTGCGAACTGGGCACAACCACCACACGATTAAGGCTGCTTTTGGCCTGAATTAAAAGCGCCAGGTCTTCACAGTTGTCGTGCGGATCGCTGATTTCGATTTTGACGATGCGCTGTTCGCGCGCTTTTTTGAGGTAAAGGGCAATTAATGATCTCGACACACCCAGGTTATCCGCAATTTGCTGCTGGGAGAGGTTTTCTTCATAATACATGTGTGCGACTTGCACCAGGGTTGCGGTCAGGTTCGGGTTGTCGAGATCATTCATGTTTTAATTCCTGTTCGTTTTTAAAATGATAATATATTCTGGCGGAAAAATACATCCGCTGCGGCGCCAATCAGTGAGGAATTTTCAAAAGTCTCGTTAATTACTCGTAAATCACGGGCGGCTTCTTCGGTCATCAGAAAATCACGGATGCGAGTGTTGATGCGTGAAACAAAATCGGGCGCGGCATGTGTCACGCCGCCGCCCATGATGATCAGTTGAAGGTCCAGAATGTTTACCATGCCGCCCAGGTTAATTGAAATCAGCCGGATGACATCTTTAATGATCTGAACGCAGGCCGGGTCGCCATTGGCCTCGCCTTTAAAGACGTCATAACTGCTGACGGGGCGTTCGGCGGCGATTAATTTCAGGTAAGGGCTCTCGCCTGTCTCGGCGGCTTTTTGCCCGGCGCGGGTAATGCCGGGGCCGGCCACAAAGGTTTCAAAACAGCCGTTGCGCCCGCACCCGCAGGGGTAACCGTTGACCTCATCCAGCGTGGTATGGCCAAAATTACCGGCAAAACCGTGCGAACCGTCGTAGAGTTTGCCATCCAAAAAGAGATAACCGCCATAACCGGTGCCAACCGTTGCCCAGGCAAAATCTCTCACGCCGCGGGCAGCCCCCCAGGCAGCTTCGCCCAGGGCGGCCATGCGTACATCGGTGGCGGCAAAAACGGGTAAATTAAAGGCCTCTTTCACCATCTGCCCAAAAGGCAGGTAACGCCAGTGCAGGTTTGAAACCAGCACCGCCATACCCGTTTGTGCGTCAATGTTGCCGCACAGGCTCAGACCGATGCCGTTTAATTTTCCGCCGTACTGGCGGGCGCGTTGTACGTAAGGGGCAATCATCTCCAGCAAACGATCAGGATGCGCTTTTCCTTCGGAGTCAAAAGGCACAAAATGTTTTTCAACGGGGAAAAGCAGTTCTCCGGCACTGTTAATCACTGAAAATGCGGCTTTTGTGCCGCCTATGTCAATTGCCAGAGCAATATCTTGAGAGTCCGGATTGTTTAACATGATGCTCCGCGATTAAGCCCATTTGGGACTTAAAACTTCTTGAGGTTTCCCGTCTTTCTCTACAATTATATATTTAAAACCTTTCTTTTCAATCGGCCCGTAAACATGACCGGCGGCTATATGGAAAGAAGCGACAAACACAAGCGGAACACTGCCGGTGTTAATCACGCGGTGTGCGTAATGCGGGGGAATGTGGGTGATGGTATCTTTAACCCAGGGGGCAGCCACATATTCACCGTCGATGGTCATCATTTGTAATACACCTTCGCCCTGAACACAATGGTAAATTTCGGGCTGGTTATCGGCTTCGTGGAAATGGCCTTTGGTCATAAAATATTCATTACCGACTTTGCCGGGCAGAATCATGGTAACGCCCAGAGCCATATCGGAATTTTTAGTCTGAAATGGATAATAACGAATCTGATAAACTTCGGGATCCCCGGATTTAATTAAATCTTCAACGGCTTTTTGATCGGCAAACATCATGGCAAGGTCGCTGACTTTGCGGGATGTCATTTCAATGCAGGGTGTAAACGTGCCATCGGGAACATTTAATTGAACGCTGACGGGTAAATCGTTGACGGGAACTGCTTTCATGAAAACTCTCCTTCTATTATTAGTATGGAATTTAAAAAATAATTACTTCAAAGCTTTTACCCAGGTATTGGGATAAATTTCCATAATATCTGAAAGATAACATTCGGCGGTGCCTTCGGTCTTAATCACGGCCACACTGGTCGCCACGGCCCAGGAAAGCGCCTGTGACCAGCTATCGCCCAGTGATAAACGGTAGGCCAATGCGGCCGAAACCGCATCACCGGCGCCGGCCGCATTGATTTCTTTAACCTCAAGGGCACACCTACCCTGTAATATTCCTTCGGAAGTGAAAACCAGAATGCCATCTTTGCCGCAGGTAATCACCATCGATTTGATCCGGTGATGTTCCATTTGTGCCAGGCAGGCCTGAATTAACTGTTCCTGGTTTTCAACCGGCATTTTAAAAGTATCTTGAAACTCATGCTGGTTCATTTTGACGATCTCGGGCTGAGCCGCCAGGGCTTCAAGCATGGGGGCGCCCTGGTTATCAATCAGGGTTTTGACACCGCGGCTGTGCAGCAACTCGATCATTTCGCGGTAATAACCGGCCGGGGCGCCTTCGGGCAGAGAGCCGGCCATGACCGCCCATTGTGTTTGCGGGGCATACAAAGCAATCCGCGCAAGGAGGGTATCGCAATCCTTGCGCGTAACTTTGTAACCATAAGTAGTGATGTGTGAATGACGATTAAAATCGGTCTCGACAATGACATTGGCTTCGCGGGTTTCGCCGGGCAGCCAGATCAAATCCTTATCGATTTTGTTTTTATCCAGCAAGTCGGCCAGGATTTCACCGTTTTTGCCTGCCATAAAGGAGACAGCTTTTACCGGCGCGCCCAGGGTCTGTAAAACCAGGGCCGCATCCAGGCCTTTACCGCCGATGCTCAAGGCAGACCGGTTCGTCCGCATGCTGGTGTTGGGTACGAACCGGTCGATGAATACAACTCGATCCAGGGCGGCGTTGGTATTGATGGCCAGGATCATACGTTTTTACCCCAGCAGTGATTTACGAACGGTAAGGCAGTAAGCGTTTACATCGATTCGTTCAAGAGCATCCAGGGTTTTGTCAAAATCCTGACCGGCCAGAATAATGCCGTGTTCGGGGATTAAACAGGCCGCGGCCTGTTTGCGCATTTTATCTTCCTTGCCCTGCAAGGCTGCGATGATATTTACACCCAGGTCTTTGGTGTGGGCGGCCGCGGGTGCGCACAGTTCGACTGTGCCAAACTTGTGTGTACCTTCCAATACCGGTTCAATCGGCAGGCCGAAAGCCACAAAAGGCATCACATGGAAGGGGTGGGCATGCACAACTGCCTGTACATCGGGGAAGTTGCGGTAAATATATAAATGAGACCAACCCTCACGCGAGAAGTTGGGGTTGAGGGCAATATCATCCTCTTTCCAGTTGCCGGTGACAATAGCTTCAACGGGTAAATCCCAGTGATAACGCTGACCGGCAAAACGCGGGCTCATATAAACGGTATCTCCATCGCGGATGCTGATGTTGCCGCCGCACATATCCGTCAGGCGTTTTTCAAACATTACTCGACCGGCAATACATAATTTTTCTGCAAAATTGCTCATGGTATCCCTCTTTACAAATAAATTTATCCAATCCTCCCGGCATCGTCCAGTCGTCGTTTTCTCTATATATAGAAGAAGATAGGGCTGAGGTGACCGGGGCTTTACGTGAACTAAAAATCCTTATTTTTACATCTTTATTGTAACCTTGAATTGTCATATGTCAATGTATTATGTTAATTAACATGACAAATGTCATTGACATTTACTTAAGCGGTTGCTATAATTTTTTTATTGATACAGCCTCGGGTAGGGTCTTCAACGAAACAGCTTTATACTTATCGTCGTGACGGTTTCGCTTGAGATTTAACAAAAAAATGGAATTTCCCCTGGCACAACCACATCCTCGATCGCAAAAAAATTTTTCTTGGAGGAAAAAGATGAAACGAATGTTGTTTGTTGTACTGACATTGTCAATGGTTGCCGGATTATTCGGCTGCGCTCCTGCTGCCACTCCCGCTCCCGCCGCCCCGGCTGCCGAGCAGGCTGCCCCGGCCGCTGCTGCCGCTCCTGCTGAAGCAACCACAGCTCCTGCCGCTCCTGCTGCCGAAGCCAAAAAGGTAAAAATCGGCCTTTCCATGGACTCACTCGAGTCCGCTTTCTGGGTAGCCAACCACACTGCCATGCAGAACAAAGCCAAAGAATTGGGCGTTGAGATGGTTGAAGCTATGGCTGAAGGCGATCCCAACAAACAAAACCAACAGGTTGAAAACTTAATCGCCCAGGGCGTGACCGCTTTGATCATCGCTCCCAAAGACGGCGCTGCCATCGTTGCTGCGATTAAAAAGGCAAAGGAAGCCGGCATTCCTGTTATTATGAACAACCGCCCTGTTCAGGGTGAAGTAAAACCCGAACTGCAAATCCTGTCAGATAACTACGTAATGGCAAAACAGGCTTTACAGTGGTTTGTTGACAAAGCCAGAACTGAAAAGAAAACCTACAAAGCTCTGCTGCTGGTCGGTAACCTGGGTGACGAAAACGCTGTCGAACGCAAAAAGGGTCACACCGAAGTTTTGGAAGCCAGCAAAGACGTTATCGAAGTTGTCGCCGAAGTTCCCACCGAGTGGAAACACGAAGTTGCCCTGGCCGGTATGCAGAACGCTTTCCAGGCCCACCCCGACATCAACCTGATCATCACGCCCTCAGACTTCCTCTTCCCCCCCATCAAGAGCGTGTTGGAACAGACCAACCACTGGAAGAAAATCGGTGAAGAAGGCCATATCGCCATTGTCTCCTTCGACGGTGATGAAGTTGGTATGCAGTACCTCAAAGACGGTTACAACTGGGTCGACGCTGCTCAGTCTGCCGATAACACCGGTAACATGGCCGTTGAATGGGCTGTCAAATTATCCAATGGTGAAAAACCCGACGAAGATGTCTTCCGTGATCCCGGTGTCATCGCCAATATTGACAATTGTAAAGAAGTCTGCCCGAGCGTTTGGGGCTGGTCAATGGTGAAATAATAATTCGGTAAAGTAGTAGTGTTCCTGTAATCCGGGGATGTTGGTAAGCGATACATATTAGGATAGGGTACAGGCGTATATAATAGACCTGTACTCTATCCTTACTTGAAGGGTGACCCACATGGAAATAACGCAAAATCGATTTTTGAATTCCCTGAGATCCTTTGTAATCAACAACTCAATTTTATTGTTTCTGATTGTGCTTTTTATTGCCTCAATGATATTTGTGCCCAATTTTATGACAGCATTTAACATGAAAAATTTGCTGTTGCAGGCCATCGATATTATTGTCGTGGCTGCGGGTGTGACGTTTGTGGTATTAAACGGGGGTATCGATTTTTCGGCTACATCAGTACTGGCTTTGGGAAGTGTTTTTGGTTCTTATATTATGGCCCTGTCACCGCTGGCCGGAACGCCCTATGCCATTCCGGTTGGCATTCTGGTAATGCTTGGCCTGGGAGCTGTGGTTGGGGCGATTAATGGTTTTTCTGTTTCCATCTTAAAAATTCCGTCGTTTATTGCGACGTTAGCAACCATGATGATTGGCAGCGGCGTGGCCGTTTGGTTTACCAGCCTGGTTTCCGAAAAAGCTTCCATTATCGGCCTGCCGGAAGCCTTTTTTATCATTGGCGGAGAACAGGGTTATATCTGGGTTCCCATTATCATTGCGGTTGTCGTTTTACTTTTTACACACTGGTTGTTAAATTACACTTTGTTTGGCCGGCAGATTTTTGCCGTGGGCACCAACCCGAAGACGGCTTTCATTTCCGGTATTCCGGTTAAGAAAACCCTGTTTATGATCATGTTCTTGAGTGGTTTATATGCAGGTCTGGGAAGCATTATTGCCACCGCACGTAACCAGGCCGGTATTCCTTCGCTGGGTGACAAAATTTTTATTGATATCATTGCCAGTATTGTCATTGGCGGTACGAGCGTGATGGGCGGTTCGGGCGGCGTTAAACAAACCATTTATGGTGTGTTTTTCATCACCCTGTTAAATAATGTGGTCAACCTGTTGGGCATCGACTGGTATGTCATCAGCCTGATCAAAGGTATTCTGGTGTTAATCGCCGCCTTTTTGGATATCTTCACCAGACGCCTGGAAGAACTGGGACGATAATTCGGGAATGGAAGGCAGAAAAAGACCATGAGTGACAATATTCTAGTTTTAAAAGATATCAATAAAGGTTTTTTCGGGGCCAAAGTGCTGCATGACATTAACCTCGAAGTTAAAAAGGGTGAAGTTCTGGGTCTGGTCGGCGAAAACGGCGCCGGCAAATCGACGCTGATGAATATTTTGGGCGGCGTATTTCCATATGACAGCGGCAGCATGACTTTAAATGATGAACCGTACCAGCCTGCGACCCCTAAAGATGCACAAAAAGCCGGGATCGCTTTTATTCATCAGGAATTAAACCTGTTTACCAACCTGAGCGTGGCAGA